>CASTQR010000088.1 GCA_949451265.1 uncultured Eubacteriales bacterium
CGCCAGCAGCAGCGCGGTTAGTTTGGACAGTTTTTTCATTCTGAATTCCTCCATTTGGGTTGCTTTACTGCTTTGCGCCGTCAAAGCAACGGCAGCAAAAAGGCGGAGCCTTCCGGCCCACGCCTGACAGTATAACGCTTTAACGCGCTGGTGTCAAGAAAAAATCGAGCCGCCCCGCCAAATTTCCCGTTCAGGGACGGAAAACCCGCCCGGAAACCGGGCGCCGTCCCAGGATACAGGATCCTGGGACGGCAAAACAGGCGCTCCCTATACTTCTATTGCTTCTCCAACACTGAAGAACCACAAACACCTCCGGGCCACCCGCACCCCCGCCGCCTGGGCCAGCGCCCGGCTGTACGCCTCCAGCTGGGGCCGGTAGTCCCGGGCCCTCTGCTCCAGCCCGTCCAGCCCCACCCGGTCGGTCTTGAAGTCCACCACCACGGCGGATCCGTCCCCCTGGGTGAACCAGCAGTCCACCACCCCCTGGAGGAGCACCTCCTCGCCCTCCTCCGCCTCCGGGTAGTAGTCCGCCGCGGGGCGCAGCAGGGAGAACTTGAACTCCCGCTCCACCCGTTCCGACCGCCGCAGCTCGCCCCCCAGCTCCGACTGGAAAAAGGCCAGGATGTCCGCCGGGTTCACCGCGTTCCCCTGCTGGGGGGTGATGTACTGCCCCTCCACCAGCCGGGTGATCTCGTCCGCGATCTCGGCAAACGAACCCGTTTTATCATAATTGAGGTACTGCATCACCATATGCAGGGCGGTGCCCCGCTGGGCGGAGGTGAGGGGCCGCTCCCCCTCGAACACCGGGCGGCGCAGCACCGTCTGGGGGGCGGATGGGCGCAGCTCCACCCCGTTTTCCGCCGCCTCGCTGTCCTTCTCCCGGCCCTTGAGCTGGGTGGCGGTGAGCTTGGAGGGGATGGCCGCGCACCCCCTGTGGGGATACCGCCACGCCAGCCGCTCCCCCAGCCCCGCCGGCAGGGATACGCCCGCCCCGGCCTGCTCCAATCCCCTGGCCCCCATCCCAACCGGGGCCAGGAACTCCCCGGCGGACAGCAGGCGGATGTCCCAGGGCAGGCCCTCCCCCTCCGGGGGGGCGGGGCGCGGCGCGTCCAGCCCCGCCCACAGGGCCGTGCTGTCCCCCCGGCACAGCGCCGGCGCCAGCACCCACTCCGCCATGGAGCGGGCGGACGCCATCTGCCGGGGGGGCGGCGGGCACTGGGCCTGGGCCGCCATCGACGCCAGAGCGCCCCCCCGCCCGTTGACGGCGGTGAACAAAATCAGCTTGTGCTCCGCCCGGGTCATGGCCACGTAGAGCAGCCGCAGCTCCTCCGCCCGCAGCTCCCGCCGCAGCCGCAGGGCCAGGGCGTCCCGGGCCACGGTGGTGTACCGCAGGCCGCGCCGGCGATCCACCCGCTTGGGCCCCAGCCCCAGCTCCGGGTGGAACAGGATGGCGGCCTTGGCGTTGGCCTCGTTGAACTGCCGATCCAGGCCGCACAGCAGCACCACCGGGAACTCCAGCCCCTTGGAGCGGTGGACGGACAGGATCCGCACGCCGCCCCCCTCCCCGCCGGGGACGGGCACCGGCACGCCGTTCTCCGCCATCCGGCTCAGGTGGAGCAGGAAGGCCATCAGCCCCCGGTGGCCCCCTGCCTCGAACCGGGCTGCCTCGTCATACAGGGCCATCAGGTTGGCCCGCCGCCGCTGTCCGTCCGGCATAGCGGCGAACACGGCGGGCAGATCCAGCTTCCCGTAAATCTGCCACAGCAGGCGGTGGCTCCCCTCCTCGCAGGAGAGCTCCCGCAATTCGGACAGCAGGGCCAGGAAGTCCCCGCAGTCCTGCTCCCCCCTCTGGGCCCCGGCGGCCAGGCAGTCGTATACCGAACCGCCCCCCAACCAGCGCAGCTGGGCCAGCCGGTCGGGGGAGAAGCGGAACAGGGGGGAGCGCAGTACCGCCAGCAGGGCCACGTCCTGCCGGGGGTTGTCCAGCACCTGGAGCAGGGCCACCGCCACGGCGATCTCGGTGGTGCCAAAAAACTCCTGCCCCCCCTCGCTGATCCAGGGGACGCCCGCCTCGTCCAGGGCGGCGGCATAGTACCGCAGCACCGGGCCGGGGGAGCGCAGGAGGATCACGATGTCCTCCGGCTGGACCGCCCTGTCCCCCACGGGCAGGCCGGACGCCAGCAGCGCCCGGACGCGCTTCGCCGCCGCCCGTGCGGTGAGGAAATCCTTGTCGGGCTGTTCCTCCGCCCCCTGATCCTCCTCCGGCTCGGGCAGGGCGGAGAGATCCACGCAGTCCAGCTCCACGGCGTACCGGGGGTCGGGGGCCAGATCCGCCCGTCCGGGCCTCAGGGCCTCGGCCTCCGTATAGTCCAGCTCCCCCACGGAGCGGGTCATCACATTGCGGAAGATGAAGTTGGCCCCGCTGAGCACCTCGGGCCGGGAACGGAAGTTGTGGGACAGCAGGATCTTCCGCCCCTGCCCCGGCTTCGCGGCATCCGCCGGGGTGTATTCCTCATACTTCCGCAGGAAAATCCCCGGCTCCGCCAGCCGGAAGCGGTAGATGGACTGCTTCACGTCCCCCACCATAAACAGGTTGTCCCCCTGGGACAGCGCCCCGAAAATGGCGTTCTGCACCGCGTTGGTGTCCTGGTACTCGTCCACCATGATCTCCCGGTACAGCTTCCCCACGTCCGCCGCCAGGGGGGACGGCCCCCCGTCCTCCCCGGTGAGCAGGGCGGCGGCCAGGTGTTCCCCGTCGGCGAAGTCGATGAGGCGGCGCTTGCGCTTCAGGGCGGTGAACGCCCGGTCAAATTCCGCCGTCACGTCCAGCAGGGCGGACATGGCGGGGCCGATGGCCCGCAGATCCTCCATGGCCTCGTCCGCCCCCACGTCGAACCGCTCCCCCAGCTTCTTGAGCTGCTTCCTGCACTCGTCCCGCTGGGCGGTCATCCGGGCCTTGAGGGCCTCGTCGTGCTCGCCCCGCTTCAGCCCCGGCCGGGGGAAGGGGATGGGGAAGCAGGCCGCCGCCTCGTCCCACCCCTCGCCCAGGGCCTCCCGCAGCCCTTCCAGGCCGTCCAGGGTGCCCTCCAGGGTGGGGCCGTAGTTTTTGTCCAGCAGGGGGTCGAACACGATCTCGTCCCGGAGGGCGGACAGCGCCCCCAGCCAGTGCTCCGCCAGCTCCAGCCCGTCGTCCAGCAGGGCGCGGCCCCAGGGGGTGTCCTCCGGCCCCATGCCCTGGGGGAGCAGGTAGTCCCGCTTCCGCGACCGCAGCCAGCCCGCCGGATCCGCCTGGGCCTGCACCTGCTTGTGTATGTCCAGGATCACGTCCTCCAGGGTCTGGTCGTCCCGCTCCCCGGCCAGGGCGTCCACCAGGGCGGCGAAGGCGGGGTCGTCCCCGATCCCGGCGTACCGCCCCTCCAGCACCTCCTCCAGGGCGCGGCGGCGCAGCTCGTCCCCCTCCGCCTCGTCGCACAGGCGGAAGTCGGGATCCAGATCCGCCAGGTGCCCCCACTGCCGCAGGAAGTCCAGGCAGAAGGCGTCGATGGTGCAGATAGGGGCCTTGTAAACCAGGGTGGCGTTGCGCCGCAGGTGCCGGTCCCCCGGCTTCTGGGCGAGGCGGGCGTGTATGGCCGCCGAGATCCGATCCCGCAGTTCGGCGGCGGCGGCGTTGGTGAAGGTGATCACCAGGAAGCGGTCGATGTCCTCCCCCTGTTCCACCCAGCCCATCAGCCGCTCCACCAGCACCCTCGTCTTGCCCGAGCCCGCCGCCGCGGACACCAGCAGGTTCCCCCCCCGGTTGTCCACCGCCGCCCTCTGTTCCCTTGTCAGCTCAATGGCCATCGCTCTCGTCCTCCTCACCCCGGGCCAGCCGGTCCCAGAACTCCGCCGCCCGCACCCCCCGGCGGTAGCGGCGCCTGTCCCCGCAGCCCTCCTCAAAGTGGCAGGCCGCCTTGTAGTCGCACCAGCGGCAGGGGTTTTTGTCCCCGTTGTGCCAGTAGGGGTCGGCGTCGATGTTCCCCGCCGCCAGCTCCCCGGCGGCGGCGCGCAGGGCGGCGGTGATGTAGTCGTCCAGGGCGTCCATCTGCTCCGGCGTCACCAGGTAATCCCCTCCGCCCCGGCCCGACACGGGCAGGAAGCGGAAGCCCCCGGCGGCGTGCTCCATGGCGGACAGCACGTCGGGGTCGTCCAGCACCAGCCCCTGGCGGCGCAGGAGACGGTCCCGGCTGGCCCGGACGTCCTCGTCGGTCATGCCCCGCTCGCCGTCCACCAGGGGGGTGCGGGCGGGGACGTACAGCACCCCGGCGGGAGCGAGCTCCCCGGGGCCGAACACCCGCTCCCCCTCCCGGCACAGGGCGAACAGGTAGAGCAGCATTTGCAGGCCCCGGCCGTCCTCCACGTCGGAGAAGTCGAAGCTCTTTTTCCCCGTCTTGTAGTCCACCACCCGGAGGTAGCGCTTGCCGCCGTGCTCCCACTGGTCCACCCGGTCCACAAGCCCGGACAGGCTGAGCCGCACGCCGTTTTCCGCCTCCACCGGGGGCAGGGCCTTGTCCCTCCCCCGGCCGAAGCCCAGCTCGAAGGCGGCGGGGGTAAAGTCGGACACGGACAGCTCCGCGCACACGCTCTGGGCCACCGCCAGCGCCGCCTGCTTCATCCGGGCGAACAGGTACCGCAGGCGGGCGGACTCCCCCTCCAGCCCCCCCAGCGCCTCCCGCTCGTAGCGGTCGGCGGAGGCCCGGGACAGGCGCTCCACCGCCGCCCCGTCGCTGAGGGGGATGTTTTGTTCTTTCGCCTCCCGGAGGGTGTCCTCCAGCACGGCGTGGATGAAGGTGCCGTAGTCGGTGGCCCGGAAGGCCGCCCGCTGCCGGGGCCTGGCGTCCAGCCCGAAGCGCAGGAAGTAGCTGAAGTGGCAGGAGTTCAGCAGATCCAGCTTCGTGGCGGACATGGAGGCCGTCCGCCCGAACAGGGCGTCCACCGCAGGCCGGGACAGCCGCCCCCGCCGCCAGTCCGCCGCCCCCTGGATCCGCTCCACCCGCTGGGACAGGCCGGGGATCCCCTTCAGCGCCGCCGCCACCTTGGGATCCCGGCCCGCCAGCTCCAACGCCGCGTCCGGGGCGGACAGGCGGGCCAGGGGGTCGGCCCCGTCCCGCACCGGCTCCGACCGGAACAGGGCCCCCAGCCGCTCCCACAGGAAGCAGGGGGCTTTCCGGTTGTCCCCCGTCCCGGCGGCGTAGCTCACGTACAGCCGATCCGACGGGCGGCAGCAGGTCTCGTAGGCAATGGTCATCTCCCGGCGGAGCTTGTCCTCCTGCCGGGGGGCCAGCTCCACCTCCATGGCGGACAGCACGTCCCGATCCTGATCCGTAAAGAGGCCGGGGGAGAGGGCGCAGTCCGGGATGGCGCCGCTGTCCGCCCCCAGCAGGAACAGGGCCCGCACCTCCTTGTGGGCCATCCGGGGGGCGTCCCCCACCGTCACCGCGTCCAGGGACACGGGGATGGCCCCCACGTCGTACTGGCTGAGCACCAGGGAGAACAGCCGGGAGAACTCGTCCGGCTCCATCGGCCTGTCCTCCAGCAGCAGGGCGCACTGCTCCAGGCCCCCCACCAGAATGTCCCAGAGCTGGCGGTACTGGGCGGCGGTGTTCCGGTCGCCCCGGGCGTCCAGCCCGTCCGCCCGCTGGGCCAGCCGGGTGGGGAGATCGATATCCTCTAAGAACTGGTACAGGGCCAGGGCCCGGCCCTTTCCCGTCTTGTCCGGGTTCTTCCGCAGGGTTTCCAGGGGGGCGATGACCCGGCGGCGCAGTTCGTCCAGCCACGCCACGTAAGCCCTGTCCTCGTCGGAGAACTCCCTGCCATAGCCCTCCGGGTGCATATCCCAGGGCTTCTTTCTCGTCCAGGCCGAGCCCTTCAGATCCCAGGTCAGGGCGTAGTTTTCCAGCAGATCCCGCTCCTCATCGGTGATCCCCGTCAGCCCGGTTTTCAGATAGCGGAACAGCTCCTCATAGGGGTAGTCCGACCCGGCGGCGGCCAGGGCCGAGGTCACCAGGGCCAGCACCGGCTTCTCTAAAATGTCCTCCATGGCGGAGCGGAACACCGGCACCCCGTACCGGGCGAACACGCTGTCGATGAGCTCGCCGTACCCGTCGGCCCTCCGGGCGCACACGGCGATCTCCCGGCAGCGGTACCCCTCCTCCCGCAGGAGGCGTAAAATCTCGGCGGCGCACCACTCCGCCTCCTGCCGGGGGTCGGATGCGGCGATCCGGGTGACGGCACACTCCCCCGCCCAGGCCGTCTCCGGCAGGGGGCCGAACAGGTGCCGCTCCAAAAAGGCCAGGGACGGGTGCCGGGGCAGGGGGCGCTCCAGCGTCTCCCGGCGGACGGGGACGGCATTGGACTTGGCCAGCCGCTCCAGCCGCCTGGCGGCCCGGAGGGCGGGCTGGAAGATGCCCGCGGGGTCGTCCCCCGGGTCGCAGACAAAGGCCGCCGTCAGCTCCCCCTGGGCCATCAGCGCGGACAGCACCCGCTCCTCCTGGGGGGTGAAGTCGGTGAAGCCGTAGACGCAGAAGGCCATCCCCGCCCCCCAGCGGGTGTCCTCCAGCTGGCGGGCCAGCCTGTCGAGACGGCCCCGGGGGTCGGCCCGGCCCTCCTCCTCCAGCGCCCGGTAGGCGGCGTAGATCAGCCCCAGGTCCTTCAGCTTGTCCCCCTGGCGGCCCCCCAGCTCCTCCCCGGCGGACACCAGGGTCTCCGGCTCCACCCGGTAGGCGCGGCACTCGTCCACCGTGGCCAGCAGGCCCGTGAGAAAGGCGGGCTTCCGGGAGGGGG
>CASTQR010000089.1 GCA_949451265.1 uncultured Eubacteriales bacterium
CGCCCTGATGCTGATCCCCTTCCTGTGGATGCTGTCCGCGTCCCTGAAGATGAACAAGGACGTATTCACCTTCCCCATCAAGTGGATCCCGGACAACCCCCGGTGGAAGAACTACGTGGACATCTGGACCAAGATCCCCCTGCTGACCTTCGTGAAGAACAGCGCCAAGCTGACCATTATCGTCACCCTGCTCCAGCTGTTCACCTCCAGCTTCGCCGCCTACGCCTTCGCCAAGATGAACTTCAAGGGGAAGAATGCGCTGTTCCTGGGCTACATCGCCACCATCGCCGTGCCCTGGCAGGCGTACATGGTGCCCCAGTTCATGATGATGCGGGCGTGGCACCTGAACAACACCCACCTGGCCATCATCTGCCTCCAGGCGTTCTCCGCCTTCGGCGTGTTCCTGATGAAGCAGTTCTATGAGGGCGTGCCCACCGAGCTGTGCGAGGCCGCCCGGATCGACGGGCTGACGGAGTACGGCATCTGGTTCCGGATCATGCTGCCCCTGTCCAAGCCCGCCCTGTCCACCCTCACCATCTTCACCTTCGTGAGTACGTGGAACGACTTCCTGGGCCCCCTGATCTACCTGACCAAGAACGAGCTGAAAACCATCCAGATCGGCCTGCGGATGTTCATCAGCCAGTACTCCGCGGAGTACGGCCTCATTATGGCCGCGTCGGTCATCGCCCTCATCCCGGTGCTGATCGTGTTCCTGGCCCTGCAAAAGTATTTCGTGCAGGGGGTTGCGTCCACCGGCCTCAAGGGGTAAAATCAATCCGCGCCGCAAGTCTGTCCGGGGGGCAGGGTGTATGCCCTGCCCCCCAAGTTTTTTAAACGGGGTGTATTTTTATGAAGCGTTATCACTATACGGAGGGGGACTTCGCCACCAAGGCCGCCGCCCGGGCCTCCCTCCTGCGGCTGCTGGAGCCGCTGAAGCCCTTCTACAGCGAGGGGGGCGCCCGGGTGGATCTGGGCGTCACCTCCACCCACTATGAGAACGACTCCATCCCCATGGAGGCGTTCGCCCGCCCGCTCTGGGGGCTGGTGCCCTTTTGGGCGGGGGGCGGCTCGGAGCCGGTGTTTGAGGACCTCTACCGCCGGGGCTTTGCCCACGGCCCCGACCCGGACCACCCGGAATACTGGCACACGGGCCGGAACTACGACCAGAAATTCTGCGAAATGGCGGCGGTGTCCTACGCTATCCTGCTGTGCCCGGACAAGGTGTGGGAGCCCTTGAGCGGCTGGGAACGGGACAATCTGGCGGAGTGGCTGTGGGAGATCAACCGCTACGAGTGCGTGGCCAGCAACTGGCAGTGGTTCTGCATCCTCACCAACCTGGCCCTGAAATCGGTGGGCAGGCCCTACAGCCGGGAGCGGCTGGACTTTGGCCTGAACCTGCTGGAGAACTATTACGACGCCAGCGGCTGGTACGGCGACGGGGCCGGGGGCGAAAAGGACTACTACAACCCCTTCGTCCTGGTGAGCTACGGCCTGCTGTACGCCATGTTCATGGAGAACGAGGAGCCCGAGCGCTGCGCCCGGTTCCGGGAACGGGCCCGGGCCTTCGCCCAGGATTACGTCTACTGGTTCGGCGGGGATGGGGCGTCCATCGCCTACGGGCGGTCTCTGACCTACCGCTTTGCCCAGGGGGCCTTCTGGTCGGTGGCCTTGCTGGCGGGGGAGGAGGTGCTGCCCCTGCCGGTGGTGAAGGGGCTGATCTGCCGCCACCTGGCCTGGTGGCTGAACCAGCCCATCTACGACAACGCCGGGGTGCTCACCATCGGCTACGCCTACCCCAATTTGCAGATGTCAGAGACCTATAACGCCCCCGGCTCGCCCTACTGGGCGCTGAAAACCTTCGCGTTCCTGGCCCTGCCCGACGGCCACCCCTTCTGGGCGGCGGACTGCGCCCCCCTGCCGGCGCTGGAGCCCTGCAAATACCTGGCCCACGCCAATATGATCGTCCAGCACGGCGGGGACAACGCCGTGGCCCTGGTGCCTGGGCGGCTGGAGCTGGAGCCCTACGCCCACACGGCGGAGAAGTACAGCAAGTTCGCCTACTCCAGCCGGTTCGGGTTCAGCATCGCCCGGGCCAGCTACGAGCTGGGCCAGATGGCCCCGGACAGCTCCCTGTGCTTCAAAGTCGGGCGGTACTACTACCAGCGGGACGTGGCGGAGGCGGGGTATTCCATCGGCCCGGACGGCATCGAAACCCGCTGGTCTCCCCTGGAGGGCATCCGGGTCACCACCCGGATCGAGCCCACCCCCACGGGCCATATCCGCACCCACGTCATCGAGAGTGAGTTCGACTGCGCCGCCTGGGACTGCGGCTTCGCCGTCAACGCCGACGACAGGCTGTCCCCCGCCCGGAGCGCGGACGGCCCCCGCGCCGAAGCCCGGTGCGGCCCCGACTTCTGCGCCGTGGAATCGTTGGAGGGGGCGGGCCGGGGCGAGGTGCTGCTGCCCGACGCCAACACCAGCCTGATCTATCCCAAGACCGCCATCCCCCTGGCGGCCTACGCCATCCGCAAGGGGACACAGACCATCCGCACACGGGTGGACTATTTCGGATGAGCGGCTGGCTTACCGTCCCCGAGTGGGCGGGGGTGCGGCAGATCGACGTGTTCCGCCGGGAGCAGGACGATACCCCCTGCCGGGCACAGGCGCGCCCCGGAATTTCCACGTGCTGGCCCGGTGCCGGGCGGCGCTGCCGCCGGAGGCGTGTACGCTCCGTATCAGCGCCGACGATTATTACCACGGGTGGTTAGACGGGGAATGGTTGGGCCAGGGGCCCGCCCCCGCCTATCCTGACCGCTGCTATTACCAGGAGTACCCCGTGGAAGGGGGCCGGACGGTGACACTGGCCCTCCACCTCTACTACCAGGGCCTGGTGAACCGGGTGTGGAACAGCGGGGACGGGCGGTTCGGCCTGTGGGCGGAGCTGGCGGGGGCGGACGGCGCGCCCCTCCCCTGGGACGGGGACTGGCGTTACCAGATCTGCCGCGCCTATTCCGGGGATGTGATCGGCTACGACACCCAGTTCTTGGAGGACTTCGACAGCCGCCTCTGGCCGGAGGGCTGGGAGCGCCCCGGCTTTGACGACAGCGGCTGGGGGCATATGGTCCCGGCGGACTGGGCGGACTACAAGCTCTCCCCCCAGCCCACCGCCAACCTGTGGCGGGGGAGGGTGGATCCGGTTTCCTCCCGGCCCGTCCCCGGCGGGGTGCTGCTGGACTTCGGGCGGGAGCGGACGGGCATCCTCCACGCCGCCGTCCGGGGCCGGGCGGGCCAGCGGCTCACCCTGCGGTTCGGGGAGGAGCTGGACGGCGCGGGCCGGGTACGGTTCCAGCTGCGCTGTAACTGCCACTATGAGGAGGTCTGGACGCTGGCGGACGGAGTGAGTATCCTCCACCCATTTGACTACAAGGCGTTCCGCTATGTGGAGCTTCTGGGGCTGAACAGCCCCGGCGTGACGCTGGACGAGTGCTGGGTGTGGGAGCGGCACTACCCGCTGGAC
Source organism: uncultured Eubacteriales bacterium (assembly GCA_949451265.1). Next base: position 3,518 of record CASTQR010000089.1, read on the forward strand.
GACGGGCTTTGCACCCTCTCCTGCCCCCAGGATGAGCTGAAGGATATTTTTGAAATCTGCAAGAACGCCGTGCGGTGCGGCGCTCAGGAGGCATACCTGGACTGCCCCAGCCGGGAGAAGGGCCAGTATCTGGGCGACGCCGTCATCACCGCCCGGGCTCAGGTGTGGCTGACAGGGGATACCGCTTTCCTCCGCAAGTGTATCCGGGACTTTATGGCCTCCGGGCGGGTGACGCCCTCCCTGCTGGCGGTGGCGCCGGGGTCGCTGATGCAGGAGATCGCGGACTTCTCCCTGCTGTTCCCCGCCCTGCCCCTGACGGACTACGATTTCACCGGGGACAGGGAATTTCTGCGGGAGTGCTTCCCCGCGGTGGAGGGGATCGTCCAGTATTTCGCGAGATATCAGCGGCCCGACGGGCTTTTGGAAACTGTGTCCCACGGCTGGAACCTGGTGGACTGGCCGGAGAATCTGCGGGACGGCTACGACTTCCCCCTCACCCGCCCGGTGGTGGGGGAGGGATGCCACAACGTAATCAACGCCCTGTGGTATGCCTGCCTGTTGATGAAGGAGCGGATGGAGGGGGCCCTCTCCCTGCCCCAGACAGGGGAGTCCCGGCGGGTGGGGGCGGCGTTCCTCCGGGCCTTCTGGCGGCCGGAACAGGGGCTGTTCGCGGACAGCGAGACAAGCGCCCACTGCTCCCTCCACGCCAACCTGTACCCCGCCTGCTTCGGCCTCACGCGGTCGGGCGGGGCGGACACCTATGAGCGGCTGATGCTGACGCCGGGACGGGTGTGCGGGGTGTTCCCCATGTACTTCGCCCTCCGGGGGCTGGGGCGGCTGGGGAAGGCGGAAGCCCTTTACACCCTCCTGACCCGGACGGACGGGTACGGCTGGCGTAATATGCTGGCGGAGGGGGCCACTACCTGCTTCGAGGCCTGGGGCAAGGAGCAGAAGTGGAACACCAGCCTGTGCCACCCCTGGGCGGCGGGGGCCATCCCCCTGATCATCGAGGAGCTGGCGGGGCTGCGGCCCGCCCCGGAGGCGGCGGAGGGGTTTCGGTTCCAGCCCCGTCTGCCTGACAAGCTGAAACACTTTACCCTGCAAGCGCCCTTCCAGGGGCGGGTTTTGCGGGTGGACTGGAAGGACGGGGAGGCGGCGCTGGCCGTCCTGCCCCGCCGTGAGAAAGGGGAATAAACCATGCTGTATCCAAAGATGAACGAGGCCCGGATGGTGTTCGACCTGGGGGGCGTGTGGGACTTCCAGACCGCCGGGGCGGCGGACTGGCCCCGGGAATGGGCGGGCGCCCCCCTGCCGGAGCCTATGACCATGGCGGTGCCCGCCTCCTATAACGACCAGAAGGACGACGTGAATCTCCGCGCCCACTACGGCTGGGCGGTGTACCAGCGTGCGTTTACCATCCCGCGCCATGTCTCCAACCAGCGGGTGGTGCTCCGCTTCGGGGCGGTGACCCACGCGGCCCAGGTGTGGCTGGACGATTGCCGCCTGGGGGAGCACAAGGGGGGCTTCCTGCCCTTCGAGTTCGAGGTGACGGACTTCTCCGCCGGGGAGCACCGCCTTACCGTGGCGGTGGACAACCGGGTGGACTACTCCACCCTGCCCGTGGGCAATGAGAACAGCGTCGCCTTTTTCGGCTCGGATAACCCGGGCATCCCCTCCATTGAGCTGGCCAAGACCCGGTGCAGGCCCCAGAACAAGCCCAATTTCGACTTTTTCAACTACGCGGGCATCACCCGGCCCGTGACGTTGTACACCACGCCAAAGGACTATATCCAAGACATCTCCATCGTCACCAATGTGGACGGCGGCCAAGGTTTTGTGGACTATACGGTTGTCACGGCCGGAGCCGGCGAGGTCCTGGTGGAGGTCCTGGACGAGGAGGGGAACACGGTGGCGGCCGGTTCCGGGGCAAAGGGACGGCTCACCATCCCCGGCGTCCACCTGTGGAATCCCGGCGCGGCTTATCTGTACCGCCTGCGCGTTTTCTTCAAGGGCGACGTATACGAGCAGGCCTTCGGCGTGCGCACGGTGAAGGTGGAGGGGACGAAGTTCCTCATCAACGGCAGGCCCTTCTACTTCAAGGGCTTCGGCAAGCACGAGGACTCCTTCTTCCATGGCCGGGGACTGGATCAGTGTCTGAACGTGAAGGACGTGTCCCTGATCCGCTGGCTGGGGGCCAACTCCTTCCGCACCAGCCACTACCCCTACGCCGAGGAGATGTATGACCTGTGCGACCGGGAGGGGATCGTGATCATTGACGAGGTCCCCGCCGTGGGCATCAACGCCGGGGGGAGCCAGAACCCCTATGAGGCCATGCGGATCAAGGAACACCACCAGGACGTGATCCGGGACATGATCGACCGGGATAAAAACCACCCCTGCGTGGTCATGTGGTCCATCGCCAACGAGCCGGACACGGAGCACTTCCCCCAGGCGGCCTACGACTATTTCTACCCGCTGTACGAGCTGGCCCACGCCAGCGACCCCCAGGACCGCCCGGTGACGCTGGTGTGCTGCCAGAACGACTACACGAAGGACATCATCACCCGGGCCATGGACGTGTGCTGTGTCAACCGCTACTACGGCTGGTATAACCTGAGCGGCGACCTGGACGCCGCCTGCGACGCCTGGAACACCGAGCTGGACTTCTGGGCGGGCATCGGCAAGCCGCTGATGGTCACTGAGTATGGCGCGGACACCTATCCCGGCGTCCACAATACCAACGGGGAGATGTTCAGCGAGGAGTTCCAGGTGGACTACTACGCCCGGATCAACGCCGAGCTGGACAAGCGGCCCTTTGTGGTGGGGGAGCAGATGTGGAACTTCGCGGACTTCGCCACCATCCAGGGCCCCATGCGGGTGGACGGGAACAAGAAGGGCCTGCTGACCCGGGACCGCCGCCCCAAGCTGGCTGCCCATTACTTCCGCAAGCGCTGGCACGAACGGTGACAAAGGACAGGGCCGTTTCCCCGTGGGGAAACGGCCCTGTCTTTTGCCTGTCAGTTGGTTTTCTCCCGGTCACGGGCGATCAGCAGCTTCACCGCCTCAATACCCACCCGGATGGCGCTGTCCGTGTCCTCGTCCCGGGTCTGGTCCAGGCCGGCGGCGTTGCGCTCCTGGTTCCAGATCACGTGGAAGGCGGAGCCGCACCGCACCCCCCGGTGGGCGGCCACCGTGAACAGCGCCGCGCTCTCCATCTCGGAGGCCAGCACCCCCAGCCGCTTCCACGCCTCCCACTTGCTTTGCAGCTCGTAGG
>CASTQR010000090.1 GCA_949451265.1 uncultured Eubacteriales bacterium
TGCTGGTGGCGGTGGTGGTGGTTGTTGTGAACTACCTCACCGGCCTGCTGGTGTTTAAGAGAAAAAAGGAGGCGTAGCCTATGCTGTCCGTGGTGATCCCCGCCTACAACGAGGAGAAGCTCATCGGCCTCGCCGCCCGGCGCGTCGGGGAGGTGCTGCGGGGGGCGGATATCCCCTATGAGCTGGTGTTCGTGGACGACGGCTCCGCCGACCGCACCTGGGAGGAGATCGACAAGGCGTCCCAGGCCGACGGGTGCGTGCGGGGCGTCAGCTTTTCCCGGAACTTCGGCAAGGAGGCCGCCATCTTCGCCGGCCTGGAGGCGGCAAAGGGGGACTGCTGCGCCGTCATCGACTGCGACCTCCAGCACCCGCCGGAGAAGCTGCCCGAGATGTACGCCCTCTGGCAGGAGGGCTGGGAGGTGGTGAACGGTGTCAAGTCCGACCGGGGGAAGGAGTCCGGCCTGCACACCTTCGCCGCCAACACCTTCTATAAAATCATGAGCAAGGCCGTCCGCATCGACATGGCCCGGGCCTCCGACTTCAAGCTCATGGACCGCCGTGTGGTGGACGCCCTGCTGGGCCTGGGGGAGCGCAAGACCTTTTTCCGGGCCCTGGCGGGCTGGGTGGGCTTCCGCTCCGTCAACGTGGAGTTCAGCGTGGCTGACCGGGCGGAGGGCTCCTCCCACTGGTCCACCCTGTCCCTGTTCCGGTATGCCTTTTCCAACATCGCCTCCTACTCCTCCGCGCCCATGCAGATGGTCACGGTGCTGGGGGTGGTCACCCTGATCCTGTCCCTGGTGATGGGTGCGCAGACCCTGATCCGCTGGGCCATGGGCCACGCCGCCGACGGCTTCACCACCGTCATCATCCTGCTGCTCCTCATCGGCAGCATCCTCATGATCAGCCTGGGCATCATCGGCTACTACATCGCCGAGCTGTTCATCGAGATCAAGGCCCGGCCCCGCTACCTGGTGGCCCGGACCTGCGGACAGGAAAGGAGCGATCCAGAATGAAACCCATCCCCGTCACCCTGAACACCCCGGAGGCGTGCCTGTCCTCCCTGTGGAAGCGGATTCCGGCCTATATCAAGCTGACCTTCGCCTCCGCCGTGGTGCTGGGTCTGGCCACCCACCTCTACGTGTTCACCAACAAGTTCACCAACCACGACGACCTGGATCAGATGTTTTTCGCCAGCTACGGCACCCAGTCGGGGCGCTGGCTCCTGCCCTTCGCCCTGCGGATGGACGGCGAGTTCAGTATGCCCTGGCTCATCGGCGTACTCAGCATCCTGTGCCTGGCGGGCGTGGCCTGCTTTACTGCGGCCGTTTTCCGCGTCCGCCGCCCCTTCGGGTGCATCGTAACCGCCGCTGTGGTGACAGCCTTCCCCACCGTGGCCTCCACCTTCGCCTATATGTTCACCGCCTACTCCTATTTCCTGGGCCTCCTGCTGGCCGCCTTCGGGGCCTACGCGGCGGTCAAATGGGGCTGGCCGGGCGCCGCCCTGGGGGCCGTGTCCATCACCCTGTCCCTGGGCATTTACCAGAGCTATTTCCCGGTGGCCGCCGTCATGCTGGTGGGCGCCCTGCTCCTTGACGTGCTGGACGGGGACCGCCCCTTCCGGGCCCTGTTCCTCCAGGGCCTGCGCTACGTGGCCGCCCTGGCGGCCCCCATGGCGGCCTACCTGGTGCTGGCGCGCCTTACCACCCGGGACACCGGGCTGGCCGACTACCACGGCATCTCCGACATGGGCCAGATCGCCCTGCGGGACATCCCCAAGCTCGTGATCAGGGGCTACGACAAGTGCCTCTCCTTCTTCCTGAAAAACGACCTGGGCTGGCACTTCCGCTTTTTGAAGTACGGCTTCGTGATCCTCGTGCTGTGCTGTGTGGCGCTGGCCGTCCTGCTGCTGCGGAAGCGGCGGCTGGCCCCGGCCCATATCGCCCTGGCCGTGGCCCTGGTGGCGGTATACCCACTGGCGGGAGCGCTGATCTATGTCATGGTGCCCAGCGGCTACGTCCACGGCGTCATGATCTACGGCTTCGCCTATATGCTGATCCTTCCCGTCGCCCTGGTGGAGTACACAGAGGATCAGTTGGAGGCCGGTGATGGCCTCCAACTCCAGGCGGCTGCCGCCTGGATCATCCTCCTCACTGTGTCCCTCACCGCCTACTCCTACGCCGTCACCGACAACAGCGCCTACCTGAAGGCCGACCTGGGGATGCGCCAGTGCGTGGCCTACTCCAACCGCATCATTGAGCGGGCGGAGTCCTGCGAGGGCTACCGGCCCGGCATGGATCTGGTGCTGCTGGGCAGCATCACGGAGGATCAGTGGCTCTCCCCCACCCCGGAGCTGGACGGCGTCGACGTGACAGGCATCCTGGATCTCCGGGGCCTGCGCACCTCCTGGACCTACGACCGCTTCCTGCGCTACTACCTGGGCTACGTGGGGAACATCTACACCAGCTTCCACAAGCAGTCCTACCCCTATGGCGCCATGGACGAGGTCAAGGCCATGCCCTGCTACCCCCAGGACGGCAGCGTCCGGGTCATCGGGGACGCGGTGGTGGTCAAGCTGAATGACTGAAAGGAGCCCCTCCGCTGTGCGGAGGGGCTCCTTTTGTCCGTAGATGGCCTCGGGGCGCTCACCCCTCCCGCCCCGTCTCCCGCAGCAGCCGGGTGCGCAGGGCGGAATACCGCCGGGTCTGCCGGTCGTTGGCCACCATCTGGGCCATCAGTTCCCCGCTGCCCACCAGGATGAACAGCTCCCGGGCCCGGGTGATGGCCGTGTACAGCACCCCCCGGGCCAGCAGGGAGGGCGGCACGTCGCTGAGGGCCAGGATCACCGCCCGGTACTCGCTGCCCTGGGCCTTGTGAACGGTGACGGCGTAGGCGGGCTCCAGCTCGCCCAGCAGCTCCGGCGGATAGGCCACCAGCCGTCCGTCGAAGGACACGGTGATCCCCCCGGCGTCCACCTCTAAAATGGTGCCGATGTCCCCGTTGAACACCCCCAGATCCTTCTCCCCGGTATCCGGATCCTCCCAGAACAGGTCGTAGTTGTTTTTCACCTGCATCACCCGGTCGCCCTCCCGGAAGATGTAGGGGCCGAAGGCCCGCTCCCCCTTGCCGTCCGCAGCGGGGTTCAGCGCCTCCTGTAACGCCCGGTTCAGCGCCGCCGTCCCCGCCCCCCGCTTCCGGGTGGGGGTCAGCACCTGGATCTGCTCCGGGGGGATGCCCATGTTCTGGGGCAGGCGGGTCTGGCAGAGCTCCACAATGGTGTCCGCCGTCCGGGCCGCGTCCCGGCGGCCCAGGTAAAAGAAATCCTTGGCCTTGTTCTTCAGCTCGGGCACCGCCCCCCGGTTGACCCCGTGGGCGTTCATGACGATGGCGCTCTCCCGGGCCTGCCGGAAGATCTCGGTGAGGGCCACGGCGGGCACCACCCCGGAGCGGATCAGGTGGTCCAGCACGCTTCCCGGCCCCACCGATGGAAGCTGGTCCGGATCCCCCACCAGCACCAGCCGGCAGTCGGAGCGCAGCGCAGCCGCCAGCGCCGCCATCAGGGACACGTCCACCATGGAGGTCTCGTCCACGATCACCGCGTCCACCTCCAGGGGGTCGTCCTGGTTCTTGGTGAACGCAAGCTGTCCCGTGTAGGGATCCAGCTTGGTCTCCAGCAGCCGGTGGATGGTCACCGCGTCCGCCCCGCAGGTTTCCCCCATCCGTTTCGCCGCCCGGCCCGTGGGGGCGGCCAGGGCCGTCTCCAAACCCAGGGTCTCGAACAGGGCCAGCACCCCCCGCAGGGAGGTGGTCTTGCCCGTCCCCGGCCCGCCGGTCAGCAGCATCACCTGCCGGGAGGCCGCCAGCTCCACCGCCGTGCGCTGCTGGCTGGCATAGGTGATCCCCTGTTCCTCCTGGATGCGGTCGATGAGCCTGTCCAGCCCCTCGGGGGGCGTGATCTCCGCGCCGCACATCTCACCTAACCGCATGGCCACATAGCACTCCGCCGCGTACAGCCCCGCGGGGTAGCAGGCCGTCACCCCGGCGATGTTCTCCCGCACCACCTCGCCCCGCTCGATGAGGGCGTCCAATCCGGCGGTCAGGCAGTCCCCCTCCACCCCGATGAGGGCGGCGGTGGCGTTCAGCAGCTTCCCCTCCGGCAGGAACACGTGGCCGTTGTCGGCGTTGTGGTCCAGCTCGAAGGTGAGCGCCGCCTCCACCCGCTGGGGGTCGTCCCCCGCCACCCCCAGCTCAATCGCCAGGGCGTCCACCTGGGCAAAGGGGATCTCCAGGGAGCGGTCGGCCAGCAGGTAGGGGTTGTCCCGCACCACGTCCACGGCGTAGTCCCCGAACCGCTGGTACAGCGGCATGGCGGCGGACAGGGGCAGCCTGTGCTCCGACAGGAACTCCGCCAGCCGGCGCATCCCCATCTTCTGCCGGAAGTCCTCCCCGATGGCCCTGGCCCGCTTGGGGGACACCCCCCGGATCTCGCACAAACGATCCGGGTCGTTCTCGATGACCTCCAGGGTGTCCTCCCCGAAGTGGTCCACGATCTGCCGGGCCAGCCCCGCCCGGATGCCCTTCACCGCCCCGGAGGCCAGATACTCATACACCGCCTTCTCCCCCACGGGCATACGGCGGCTCACCGTCTCCGCCTTGAACTGCTCCCCGTAGCTGGGGTGGCGGCCCCAGGTGCCCTCCAGCTCCAGCACCTCGCCGGGAGCGGCCCCCGGCATACAGCCCACCGCCGTGATCTCCCCCTTGTCGCCGCTGTCCAGCTTCAGCACCGTGTAGCCGTTCTCCTCATTGCGGAACAGCACGGCGGTCACCGTGCCCTCCACCCGGTTCCAGCCTGCCTGCCCAGCCTCCGGCTCCATGGCGGCCCCTCCTATCCAAACAAACGTTTTATCCAATTATACCAGCATTTCCCGCCTTTTTCAAGCCCCGCGAAAAAGGGGCCGGATGAACTTCATCCGGCCCCCTGGTTCCGTCAATGGGTGTCCAGCCAGCCCTGGAAGCGGTGGAGCATGGCCGCCACCTGGGCCCGCGTGGCGCTTTCACCCGGCAGCAGCTTCCCATCACTGCCGTTCAGGAGCCCCGCGCCCACCGCCCAGGACACCGCGTCCCCCGCCCAGGAGTGTACGCTCCCCGCGTCCGGGAACCCGGACAGATCCCCCCGCTCCCAGGCGGCGTGGCCCGTCTGTACGGCGTACTTATACAGCATCACGGCGATCTGCTCCCTGGTGACCTTTCCGCCGGGGTTGAAACGTCCGCCGCCCATCCCCTCCACGATCTTCATCTGGGCGCACCAGATGGTGCCGGGGGCGTACCACTTCCCCTCCGGCACGTCGGTGAAGGCCGGGGTGTAGCTTACCTGGGGCTCCCCCGCCAGCCGGTGGAGCACCGTGGTCATCATGCCCCGCTCCATGGTGCCGCCAGGCTCGAAGCGCCCGCCGCCCATCCCCTGGAACAGGCCGTTTTCCACCACAAAGCGCACGTCCTCATAGTACCACTGGCCCATCCGCACATCGGTGAAGGGCAGGGGCGCCTGCCCCGTCCCCATTTTCCAGCGCCCCTCCGCCAGCCACTGGGCGGACTGGGAGGCGGCCACCACCTCCGCTTGCTCCGCCGCCAGGTAGCGGTGGCCCGTGGTCAGCGCCGCGCCCAGGGCCAGCTCCGTCCCGGCGGTGGCGTCCACCAGCACGCCGGAGGTCACAGCCCCGCTCCCCGCCGTCCAGATCAGCCCTGACCCGGCGGACAGGATCACCGCGTCGCCCTGCTTCCCCGACCCGGCGGCAAAGCCGCTGGAGGTGGTCCAGCCGTCCGCGGCGGGCTTCTGCTGGCCCGCCTTGTCCAGCGCGTTGTTGTAAATCCACTGGGTGTCCTGGGTAACCCACTGGGTGATGTACGCCTTCAGGTCGGTCAGATAGGCCCCGGTCAGGTAGCTCAGCGACACCAGCGGGTCCGTCCCGCTCCCCGCCCAGGCCACGGTGGCGCAGCCCAGCAGCAGCGCCAGGGCCAGCAGGCCCGCCATCAGTTTTTTCTTCATACAGGTTCCTCTGATATCATGTAGCTCAGGGTGAGTAAGCTGTCCGCGAAGTGGACGTTTTCCACCTTCACCCCCGGCAGCTCCCGCTCCGGCAGCTCCACGTTGGTGAAGTTCCAGATCCCCGTCACGCCCCCGGCAGCCAGCCGCTGGGCGGAGTCCACCGCCACCCGGGCGGGGACGGTCAGCACCCCCACGCTGGCGGAGCAGTCCCCCAGGAAGTCCTCCAGCTCGTCCATGTGGAGGACGGGCACGCCGCCCAGGGGGGCACCCACCAGCTCCGGGTTCACGTCAAAGGCCGCCACCAGGCGGAAGCCGTTGGCGGCAAAGGGGAAGTTCTCAATGAGGGCCCGGCCCAGATTGCCCGCGCCCAGGATGATCAGGGTGTGGTCCCGGCTCATGCCCAGGATCTCCGCCACCTCGCTGCGCAGGCGCTCCACCTTGTAGCCGTACCCCTGCTGGCCAAAGCCGCCGAAGCAGGACAGGTCCTGCCGGATCTGGGAGGCGGTGAGCCCCATGGACTTGGCCAGGGCGCTGGAGGAAATGCGCACCGCCCCCCCCCGGTACAGATCGTCCAAATGCCGGTAATACCGGGGCAGACGCCGGATCACGGCGGAGGAAATCTTTTCTTTTCTCATTGCTCAGCACACGCCTTTGGGGGTCCGTCT
>CASTQR010000091.1 GCA_949451265.1 uncultured Eubacteriales bacterium
GCGGCGGCCTGATCCACGGCCTTGACGGCCACCTTATACGCGGCATCGGCCTCGCTGCGGTTGCCGCCGGCCACCGCGGCCTCAAACTTCTTCAGGTGGGTCTTGAGGGCGGACTTCTGCGCCTTGTTCTGGGCGGCCTTCGTCGCATTGACCAGGACGCGCTTCTTGGCAGACTTGATATTGGGCAAACCAAACACCTCCTCCGATTTTTTCAGAATAGTTACGGCGGTTTGCCGCCGCAGATATGTATTTTAACATCAAGAGAAAAAAATTGCAACACCTTTTTTCACTTTTTCGCATAGAAAGTTTCCAGCCGCAGAAAATAGCCCTATACGGCCCGGCGAACCACAAGATATTGGGCGAAAGGGGGAGTTTTTGATGGCACAGCGCCGCACCGATCTGGCGGTGGAGGCCCACCAGCTCTGGCGGGAGGGGGCGGGGGAAGGTCCGTCCCTGCCCGGCGTCCGGGCGGAGGAGCGGGAGCGGGACGGCTTTCCCGTCACCGCCGTCACCATCGGCAGTCCCGAAGGGGCGGAGGCCCTGGGCAAGCCGGAGGGGGTATACCTCACCCTGGAGCTGGACCCCCTGCTCCGCCGGGAGGAGGGGGCCTTCCAACGGGCGGCGGAGGCGGTGGCGGCGGAGCTGCGGCCCCTGCTGCCCCCGGACGGCCCCGCCCTGGTGATGGGCCTGGGCAGCCGGACGGTGACCCCCGACCTCGTCGGCCCTTTGGCGGTGGATCACCTCCTGGTCACCCGGCACCTGGTAGAGCAGATCCCGGAGCACTTCGGCTCCCTGCGCCCGGTGGCGGCGGCGGCCCCCGGCGTGCTGGCCTCCACGGGGATGGAGAGCAGCCTCATCGCCCAGGCCCTGGCGGGGGAGCTGCGCCCCGCCTGCGTGGTGGCGGTAGACGCGCTGGCCTCCCGCTCGCTGGAGCGGCTGTGCCGGACGGTGCAGCTGTCGGATACGGGGGTGATTCCCGGCTCCGGGGTGGGCAACCACCGCCGGCCCCTGAACCGGGAGACCCTGGGGGTGCCGGTGGTGACGGTGGGCGCGCCCACGGTGGTGGACGGGGCCACCCTGGCCCTGGATCTGCTGGAGCGGGCGGGGCGGGACGACGCCGGACGGGACGACTTCCCAGGCGGCGAGGAGTTCTTTGTCACCCCCCGGGAGGTGGACCAGCGGGTGGCGGATCTGGGGAAGGTGCTTGGGTACGCGGTGAGTTTGGCGCTGAACCCCTCGCTGACCTTCGACGACCTGGTGATGCTGTTGGAGTAGGGGCTGTAGCCAAAGCCTTCCCCCTGAACGGGGGAAAGTGGCATCGCCGCAGGCGATGACGGATGAGGGTGCCCGAAGGCGGCGCGCCCCGCTTTTGTCATTGCTCCTGCTTTCCCTTCCTGCGCTGGATCATCCGCCGGAAGGCCCCGGTGCCGAGGGAAAAGATCCGGTTCACCCGGCTGATGGTGGCGGAGCTGGCCCCGGTGCGCTCCAGGATCTCCGTATACACCAGCCCCTGGTCCAGCAGCACCGCCACGTCAAACCGCTGCTCCATGGCCCGCAGCTCCCCCACGGTGCACAGGTCATCGAAAAAGGCGCGGCACTCCTCCAGATCCTTCAGCTCCAGAATGCTCTCATACAGCGCCGTGCTGGGCGCCTTGTTCCCCGCTTTGGGCATCTCGTCCATCCTCCCTGGTTTTTTGTCTGCCCTGTATTTTAACACAGGAAAGCGGTAAAGGCAACAGGTTTTTTCCGTCCCGCCCCCTTCCCATTTCCCCGACGCTGTGCTACAATATATCCATGATCTGATCTGCGAAGGGAGTGGGACTATGAGCCGTCTCGCGTCCGTGATCCGCCCCGCCATCGAGCCGGGCCGCCGCGTCATCGCCATCAGCGATATCCACGGCAACCTCCCCTGTCTGAAGGGCCTGCTGAAGCAGGTGGGCTTCTGCCGGGACGACGTGCTGATCCTGGTGGGCGACCTGCTGGAAAAGGGCCGGGACAGTCTGGCCGTCCTGCGGTTTGTGCTGGAGCTGCAAAAAAAACACACCGTCTACCCCCTGTGCGGCAACTGCGACCACATCGACCGGGTGTTCCTGGAGGGGAACCCCTGCCGGGACGCGGCCTTCTCCGTCCAGATGAACGAGCGGCTGGGCGTCCCCGGCCACCACGCCGACGTGGATCAGGAGCTGTGGCCGGTGCTGAACTACTGGCGGGAGCGCTCCACCCTGATCCAGATGGGGCTGGAGATCGGCCACCCCATGCCCCAGCGGGTGGAGGACCTGCCCGCCCTCCGGGCCGCTTTGCTGGACTACTTCCCCCGGGAAACCAAATTCCTGCTGAAGCTGCCCCACATTTTAGAGTCAGCGAACTTCATCTTCGTCCACGGCGGCATCCCCAGGGAGGACAGCCTGGACGGGCTGGACGCCTACTCCTGCATGAAGAACGACGATTTCCTGGGCCAAGGCCTCTCCTTCCGGAAGTGGGTGGCGGTGGGCCACTGGCCGGTGACGCTGTACGACCCCAGCATCCAGTGCTCCAACCCCCGGGTGGAGCGGGACCGCCATATCATCTCCCTGGACGGGGGCTGTGTCCTCAAGGTGGACGGACAGCTCAACGCCCTGATCATCCCCGATATCACCGGGGACGAGTTCAGCTTCGCCGCCTACGACGGCCTGCCCAGGGCCGCCGCCCTGGACGGGCAGGAGGCGTCCTACAACCCCATCAACATCCGCTGGTCGGACAGCGTGGTGGAGCCCCTGGCGGAAAACGGGGACTGCCTGCTGGTGCGCCACCCCTCCTCCGGGCGGACGCTGTGGGTGCCCCGGGACTTCGTCTCCCGCCGGCGGGACGGGAAGCTCCACACCGAGGACGCCACCGACTACTGCCTGCCCGTGGCCCCCGGCGACGAGCTGGCCCTGGTGCGGGAGACCCAGCGGGGCCTGCTGGTGAAGAAGGACGGGGTGACGGGGTGGTATCACGGCAGGGTTGAGAAAAACTAACGCGAGCCCGCGCGGGAATACCGCGCGGGCTTATTTTTCCGCCCCGTCCTGACAGCCGTATTGGTACATCAGCCTTCCGCAGCCCCGGGAGAACGCCTCGAAGCCGTCCAGCAGCAGCCGGAGATCCGGGTCGCTGTCCGGGTCCAGCCCCGTCCGGCGGCACAGGCGGTCCCGCGCCTGGTAGATCTGCTCCACCAGCGGGCCCAGGGCACCCTCCGGCCCGGTTTCGTCCCGCACCCACTGGCATACGTCCGGCTGGTTCAGGCCGTTGATGGAGTTGTAGATAAATTCCCAGCGTATTCCTTCCGGCATAATGATCCGCCTCCTATGTAAGATACTGTAAATTATACCACAAAAAGAATCTGCTGTCTACGATAGTAGACTTTATTTTTTGATTTCTCCCATACACTACTAAAAAGTATGGGAGGGGTGGCGGCGTGCAGTTTGATAAGAATGCGGTTGGACGGGCAGTCCGCAATCTGAGAAATGAGAAAAGGCTGTCCCAGGACGTGCTCAGCGGCCTTGCCGGGATCGCCCGCTCGCACCTGTCCATGATCGAAAACGGAAGCAAGCAGGCAAATTTTGAAACCATATGGCGGCTGGCTTTGGCCCTGGATATGCGCCCCAGCGAACTGGTGGAACGAATCGAACAGGAAGCGGAGTAATTCATCATGCTGTTTCAACGGATTGAGGACTTGGGATTGACTCCGACAAAACCCAGCAGGAAATCGCGGATCTGCTGGGCTGTAAGCGGGAGGTGTACCGCCGCTATGAAAAGGGCACCTATGATATCCCCCTCTGGGCCTTGCTCAGGCTGGCGGACTACTATGAAACCAGCACAGACTATATCCTGGGCCGCACCAACACCAAAACGCCCTATCCCCAATAACTCCGGTGACAAACCGGAAACAGCCCTGACAGAGTGGTTACAATTGGTTTACAATGTAGATTTTCCCCTTGACCTTCGGCAAAATTCGACCTATACTGATTCCTGACGAACCGAGTTACCGTGTTCCCCCCGCCTCCGGCGGGGGGACGCTGTGATATCCCCAACAAAGCGATCAGGAGACGACCGGCCATGGCAGACAACCAGCTCCAAACCGAGCAGCAGAACGAAACTCAAACCGAAACCCAGACTGAACCCCAGCCCGAGCCCCAAGCCGAGCCCCAGCCCCCCGCCCCGGACGAGCCCCCCGCCCCCGCCAAGGGCCGGGGGCCCTTCAAGCCCCTGTCCCTCCTGGCGCTGGCCCTGGCGGCGGCGCTGGCGGTGGTGTGCGGCTGGCTGTACGTACAGCGGCAGGCGGGGCTGGACGTACAGGGCGAGCTGGGCCGCCGTCTTGCCGCTTTGGAGCGGGAGCTGGCGGAGCAAAAGGGCGAGCTGGACACCCAGCGCCGGGAGCTGGCCCAGCGTCAGGCGGAGCTGGACGAGGCCCAGGAGACCATCGGCCTGCTATCCCAGTACACCCTGATCACCCCGGAGGGGGAGCCGCCGGAGTACACCGCCCTCTACCCCGACTTCTACGCCCCGGAGTGGGAGGGGGAGAAGGTGAGCGGCGGGAAGCTGTGCTGTCTCACCTTTGACGACGGGCCCTCCCCCAACACCGACCGGATCCTGGACACGCTGGGGCGTTACGGGGTGAAGGCCACCTTCTTCGTGGTGGGGAACAGCGCCCGCTCCGCCGCCGCCCAGGAGCGGATGCGGCGGAGCGTGGCGGAGGGCCACACCCTGGCCATGCACAGCTGGAGCCATGATTATAAAAAGGTATACAGCTCGGTGGAGGGCTTTTTGGAGGACTTCTACCAGCTCTACCAGTACATACACCAGGTGACGGGGGAGTACCCGGCCCTGTTCCGCTTCCCCGGCGGCAGCATCAACGGCTACGACCGGGGGGTGTACCAGGAGATCATCGCGGAGATGACCCGCCGGGGCTTCGTCTACTTCGACTGGAACGCCTCCGCCCAGGACGCCACCGTCCACCCCCGGCCCGCCTGGGAGATCTCCGCCGACTGCCTGAGGGGGATCGGCCGGGAGCTGGTGGTGGTGCTGGCCCACGACAGCGCCGCCCGGAGCACCACCGTGGATGCCCTGCCCGCCATCATCGAGGGCTACCAGAACGCGGGCTACACCCTGGCGGCCCTCCACCCCGGCGTGGAGCCGGTGCACATGGGGTACCCGAAAATACACTGAGCCGCGACCGCCTGCCGCATGGCAGGCGGTCTTTCCCCTTCCCCCTGAGGGGGGCGGGCTTCGCGCGGAATTTGAACCCACCCCCTTGTGCTGGGCGGGGGGATCTGCTATACTGTAGTCTGTATTGCTATGCGCCCAACAACATTGGAGAGGAGCCCCCTTAATGAATACCAACTACGACGTGATGATCCTGGGCACCGGCGAGGCCGGCATCTACGCCGCCTACGAGCTGGCCCTGAAAGCGCCCGCCGCCCGCGTGCTGGTGGTGGACCGGGGGGCGGACATCTACCGCCGCCAGTGCCCCATCGTGGCGGGCAAGGCCAGGGCCTGCGTCCAGTGCAGGGTGTGCGGCACCATGTGCGGCTTCGGCGGGGCCGGGGCCTTCTCCGACGGGAAGTTCAATTTCACCACCGCCTTCGGCGGTTGGCTCACCGACTTTCTGGAGCAGTCCGAGGTCATGGAGCTCATCGACTACGTGGACGCCCTCAACGTACGCCACGGCGCCACCACCCAGGTCTACTCCACCGCCACCCCGGAGGCCCGCGCCCTGGAGCGGGAGGCGCTGAAGTACGACCTGCACCTCCTCCAGGCCCGGTGCAAGCACCTGGGCACGGAGAACAACCTCAAGATCCTCACCAGCATCTACGAGGCCATCCGGGACAAGCACACCTTCCGGTTCGACACCGCCGTGGAGTCCATCGAGGCCGGGGACGGCGTGTATACCCTGGTCACCGAGGGCGGGGAGCGCTTCACCGCCCCCTGCCTCATCGCGGGGCCGGGGCGCTCCGGGGCGGAGTGGTTCGCCAACCAGTGCAAGGGGCTGGGGCTGGAGCTGCTGAACAACCAGGTGGACATCGGCGTGCGGGTGGAGCTGCCCGCCACCGTGTTCGAGCACATCACCGGCGTGGTGTACGAGTCCAAGCTGGTGTACCGCACCAAGCAGTACGGCGACCAGGTGCGCACCTTCTGCATGAACCCCTACGGCCACGTGGTGGCGGAGAACGTGGAGGGCATCAACACGGTGAACGGCCACTCCTACTCCGACCCGGCGCTGCGAAGCGAAAACACCAACTTCGCCCTGCTGGTGTCCAACCGCTTCACCTCCCCCTTCAACGAGCCCTACCGGTACGGCAAGCACATCGCGTCCCTGTCCAATATGCTGGCGGGGGGCGTGCTCGTCCAGCGGTTCGGAGATTTGGTGGCGGGCATCCGCACCAACGAGCACCGTATGTCCAAATCCTTCGTCCGGCCCACCCTCACCGCCGCCGTGCCGGGGGATCTGTCGCTGGCCCTGCCCAAACGGCAGCTGGACGACATCATCGAGATGATCTACGCCCTGGACAAGCTGGCCCCGGGCACCGCCAACTACGACACCCTGCTCTACGGCGCGGAGGTCAAGTTCTACTCCGCCCGCATCAAGCTGTCCCATGAGCTGGAGACGGCCCTCCCCGGCTTCTTCGCCGTGGGGGACGGGGCGGGGGTCA
>CASTQR010000092.1 GCA_949451265.1 uncultured Eubacteriales bacterium
GCCTGCACGTCCACCGGCTCGTAGTTGGGATCGGAGGAGGGGGGCACGTACAGCGGCCCGCCCACGTACTTGATGATCACATCGGGCTGCTGGGTGACGGACAGCTCGATGTCCCCGGGGGTGAACTCGAACTTGGGCTCGTTCATGCGCCAGTCGAAGTTTAGCTTATCCATCTCGTAGCGGATGTGCATCTCGCCGGGATCCCAGGTGATCTCCGGGGGGACGGAGGGCAGGAACTGGATGCCCGAATTGGGCTTGTAGTTTTTCATGGTGGAGTCCGCCGCGAACTGGCCGATCATGTCCTGGCCGATCTTGGCGTCCAGCAGCATCTGACCCTGCTGGGCGTAGGTGGCGGTGGCGGTGTAGGACGCCTGCTGCCCCTGCTGGGCATACTGCTCGACGGAGCGCATGGCGGTGGGAACCACCGAATTGCGGGCCTCGAAGGTGTCGATGTTCAGCTTGATGGGGCGGCTCTTGATGCTCAGGCCGCCCTCCCCACGAGAGATCTCCAGGTCAGCGGTGCCGCGGGTGTATTCCAGCTTGGCGTGGGAGACTTTCATCTCGATTTCAATGGGGACGGTTTTGATTTCAATCAACGGATACATAGTCTCATTCTCTGCTCCTTTCTCAGTGGGGGATCAAATGCCGGGGATCAACGGAGATAGTCCATCAGGCTCTCTGAAAGCACGTTGTTGCCCACCTTCAGGGCCGCGTTGTAGCAATACTGGGCCCAGATGAAGGAGGTGATGGAGTCCACCATGTCCACGTCCTCGATGGCAGCGTACTGCTCCTGGAGGTTGTAGAAATTGTCCTCCAGCAGCTTTTCGTTGTTCTCCAGCTTGGTGGTGCTGGCGGCCATGTTGGTGAACTCCGTCTTGAAGTCGGAGGACGCCGTTTCCAGCTTGCTCACCAGGCGGTGGAACTCGTCATAAACGCTGGCCCAGCTTCCGCCCTCGGGGACGCTGTCGGAGATCTCCGTCAGCCGCTGAACGATGGAGTAGATATTCTTGGGATCGCCGTCCTCGTCCAGGCCGTAGCCGAAGAAATTGATGCCCACCAGGGAGGCGTCGAAGGCGCTGGACGCGATCAGGTTCCCCTTCTCGTTCTCCTGGAAGCCCAGGCCGATGTCCACGTAGCAGGTCTCCTTGCTGAGGTACTCCAGCTTTTCGGCCTCCAGCTTCTGGGCGTCATACTCCTCGACAGTCATGGTTTCGGCCTTGGTCATGTCGAGATAGTAGGTGCCAGCGGGATCGGGCTCACCCTTTTCGTTAAACATTTGATACGTGGGCGGTACCGTGGTGCCATTAGTCATAAGGTAATTCTGGGCGGCATTGGGATCCGCAGCGATTGCGGCGTCAAAATCGTTCTTGGAAACCAGGGCGGAGGTGTCCATCTTCACATAGGAGCCGCCATTTGGGGTGGCCAGATTTGTTGCCGGATCAACCTCCAGCGGCGTTACACTGCCGTCGGCCTCCTTGGTGCCCATTACGTTGGGAATGGCCGCGTCCACGGAAATGCCCCGGTAGTACAGTTTATGATCCTTGATCTCAAAGGGCACGTTGTGGCCGTCCGCCCCGGCGAAGATGAAGTTGTCACCGTACTTCTGGTTCAGGTTCTGCACCAGGATCTCCGACATCTTGTCGATCACTTTGGACAACTGCTCCCGGGCGTCGCCCTTGGGGTCGTCCAGCCATTCCAGGGTGGCCTCCTTGAGGGTGTTCATGGAGGGGTTCTTGGTGTCCAGCACCTCGTCCATGGACTGGAGACAGCTGTAGGCGGTCTGGTACTTCTTCAGCGTGTCGGAGCAGATGTCGTGCTGGCTGCTCACCGTCATGCGGGATTTGCGCAGGCGGAAGGCCTTGGCGGCGGCGGCGGGATCCTCGGCGTAGGAGTTAAAATTGCGCTGGGACAGCATGGTGTCCCGGGACCTGTTCATGGTGATGAAGGAGTTCATCAGGTTGGCGCGGTAGCTTTTCAGCACGCCGCCGGTGGTAGCGCGAATCATATTGCCTTACCTCCTTTGCTTAGCGTCCGGCGATGCCGGTGTTGTTGATCAGGCGGTCCAGCGCCTCGTCGATGGTGGTCATCATGCGGCAGGCGGCGGAGTACGCCTTCTGGAACTGCATCATGTTCATGGCCTCGTCGTTGAGGTCCACGCCGGAGACGCCCTCCCGCTGGCTGTCCAGGGACACCAGGGTGGTGTAGGAATTGTTCAGGGAGATGTTGGTGATCCGGGCGTCCTCGGCCTGCACGCCCATCATGTTGCTGAACATATCGTTGAAGGAGCCGGTGAAAATGATCTTGCCCACGGCCTCGGGGTCGGCGTCCTTGGGGTCGTACACCAGGGGCTTGTCGATGAGGGAGATCATGTGGTTGACGTTGATGTTCTTGGTGGTGTGGTCCATGCTGCCGTCGGGGTTCTTGTCGTCGGCGAACAGCACCTCGAACTTGGGCACCACATGGACCTCCCGGGAGCTCCAGCCGTGGGAGACGTTGATGTTCAGGGCGGTGATGCCGGTGGTGTCGTCGCCGTCGTTGCTGTTGCTGAACAGGGGGCCGCTGCCCTCGGCTTTGACGGCGCCGTTGTCCTTCAGCCACGCGTTCACGTCCGCCTGCGGATTTCCCTTCTCGTCCAGGATGGGATTGCCCTTTTCGTCCTTGAGGATAAAGCCGTTATTGATCAGGTTCTGCGCCTGGAGATCGGTCAGGCCATTATACTTGCTGACGGGGGCGTTAACGCCGTCCGCACCGGGCAGTTGCAGCTCCTTGCCATCAGCGTCAATATAGTTCCCATCCTGGTTGACAAGGAAGCCCTGGTTCAGCTCGTTATAGTGCTTGGCGATCTGCTGGGCCAGCAGGTTAAAGGACTTCTGGTAGTAGGGGATGCCCCGCTTGGTTTTGGCGTTGGGGTCGAGGAACACGTCCTTCTCGGAGGAGAACTCGCCCTCCTCGGTGAGCATTTCCCGCTGGGCCTGGAGGGAACCGTGGAGGTCGTTGTCGGCCAGGGCGACCTCCCGGGTGTGCTCCGTCTTGACGGTGACGCGGAACCACTTGCCGTTCATCTCGGTGTAGGCGGTGGTGATGGTGTTGCCGAACTTGTCGGTGACGGTGCCCTCGGGGGGATCGGGGTTAGCGGGGGGGGCGCTGTCTACGCCGGCGGTGTCTTCGGTCACGGCCGACAGGGTGAGACCGCCGCCGTTGGGGTTAAGGATCAACGAAGGCGGGTTGGCCGGTCCATTGCCATTCGGGCCAACAACGCCCGCCGTTTTGGCGGTGAAAACAATATCGGGCCCATTGGCGGTGATCGTATAATCCGGATTTGCCCCGTTCAGTTTACCGGCAACGAAGCTGGCAAGATCCTCTACGGTTTTGACCGTATCAGGTATATTATAGGGAGTGCCGCCAATTTCAATATTTGGCGGGAGGTTTGCGCCTGGGGCGAGTTGGAGTGTTGCTTTATAAATGGCGTTCACGCCCACCGTGCCGCCCTGTACCTCCGCCCACTCGGTGGTGGAGTTCTTCCACTCCAAGTCCTTCCGGTCCAGCAGCTTGCCCAGCTGGATGGTGTAGTTGTTGTTTTCCTCGGTGACAATGCCCTCGGCGGCGGCGTCGTTGGTGCCCAGGATGTAGAGCTGCTTGCCAGCAGCATCCTTTTTTGGATCGCCGTTTTCATCGGTTGCCTCGACAAGATCAGCTTTGTTAAGTTTCATGTCAGCCAGGAACTTGGTAAGCTCCTCGGAGTCGTCGGCAACCTCCTTCGTGTACAGATAGCCCTTCAAATAGTCCTGTGTGTACTGGTTCGCCACCGGCTTCTGCTTCGGGATGGAGATCTGGGTGGCGTACAGGCCGTCCACCAGCATGGAGCTGTCCGTCTCCACCGCGGGGTCGGAGTTGGCGTCGCCCAGGTAGATGGTCAGCTTCTCCACCTCGATGCCCGCGCCCACGTCCTCCATGGAGTATACCACCTTGATGTGCATATACTCGGAGAGGGCGTCGATCTGGCGGTTGCGCTCGTCCCGGAGCTCCAGGGCCTTGTCGCCGTGGATCTCCGCGTCCCGGATGGACTCGTTCAGGTTGCGGATGTTGGTGAGGATGCCGTTGACGGCGTCCACGTCCTTGTGCAGGTCGTCCACCATGTCCTCGCGCACCTTTTCCAGCCGCCCGGCGTAGTCCCGGATCATCATGGTCAGGGCCTCCGCCGCGCCCCGCACCAGGGTATCGTTGGCGGAGGTGGGGTCGGCGCCGTAGGCCCGCAGCTGCTCGGCCAGGTTCTGGAGCTGGGCGTACAGCAGGCCGTCGCCCTTGGAGGTGTCGTCGCCGTCCTTGCCGCCCTTGCCCACCTCGTCCAGGATGGCGGCGATCTCCTGAAGGCCGCCCAGCTTGGTGTCGTAGTAGCCAGTGTCGGCGGAGGAGGTGCGGTAGCGGATGTCCAGGTAGGGGTCCCGGATCTGGCTGATGCTGTTGACCAGGGCGCCGCTGCCGATATGCCGCTCAAACTGGGAGGCGTAGCGGTCGTTGCCGCCGGTCTTGAAGCTGACCTGATCGATCCGCTGGCGGGTGTAGCCCACGGTATTGATGTTGGAAATGTTGTTACCCGTCACCCGCAGGCCGTGCTGGGCGGCGTAGATGCCCAGGCGCGCGGTGGTGAAGGAATCAAAGGTGCCAAGCGTACCCATAAGCGATTTACTCCTTCTATCGGTTCTCCTCCGCGGTCAGGCGCGGAAGTCGGTTTTCATCTTCTTGGGGGGTTCCACGCCGGGGGCCTCGTAGCCGGCGGCGGCCACAGCGGGATCCACCCCGGCGGCGGTGATGACCTTCTCGATCTGGTGGAGCTCCAGCTCCAGCAGGGAGCGGGCCATATCGGCGCTGCTGCGGTAGATGGTGTAGCTGTTCCGAAGGGTCTTGGAGACCTCCGCGGCCCGGGCGGACAGCTCCGCCGGGACGTGCTCCTCCAGGCCGGCCAGGGGGACGCCGTCCAGCCCCAGCTGGCCCACCAGCTTGAGCCGCCGCAGCTCCAGCCCCCGCAGGTTCAGGGTCATGGCCTGCTCCTGCTTGAGGACCTCGTCCAGGGCCAGCAGATCGTCCGCCTTGACAGCGGCGGCCTTGTCCTGGGCCAGCCGGGACAGGCGGTCCAGGGTGCCGCCCAGCTCCTCCAGCAGATCCAGGTAGGACTGGTGAAGCTGACTCATTATGCGCCCTCCCCCAGCATGAGCATACGGGCGGCGATGGCCATGGGATCGGGGGTATAAGCGTGGTCGGCCACCTGCTGGCGCAAAGCGGCGATGTCCCCGGTGGTGGTGGAGGTGCGCACCTCCTGGGAGAGCTTGCTGACCAGCCCCATAAACCGGTTGTCCTGGCCGGAGGCGGAGAGGGTCACGCTGTCAAATTTGCTGCCGATCTGGGCAGACTGGGCGCGGGTATCCCGCCCGGCGGGGGTCCGGTAGACCTTACGCGGGGCAATGGGAGAAATGGCGCTGTAACCGGACGAGGTCAGCATGGTACTCACATCCTTTTCAAAATCCAAGTCGGTTAAATTCTGTCTCATTACTTATATCGGCAAAATCGGCAGTGACATAAGAAAAAGCAGGAAATTTCTTTTGCGGGGACGGGTTCCCGGGCTGGAAACGTGGGAAAACAGCCCGAAAAAGGGCGGAAAAGGAAATCCGGGGCCCCTTTTCAGGAACCCCGGACAGGAAAAACATGGAAATCAATTCAGCCCAGCGTTTTCAGGTGCCGCAGCAGCACATTGGACACATTCTCGCAGGACGCCTGGATCATGACGGCCCCGATATTCTGGGCCACGCCGGGCATACCATACACCACGGAGGACTCCTTGTCCTGCCCGATGGTGTAGGCCCCCTTCTTGCGCATTTCCAGCAGGCCGTGGGCGCCGTCCTGGCCCATGCCGGTCATAATGATGCCCACCATCTTGCAGGTGACCACCTCGGCCATGGAGTAGAACATGGCGTCCACGGAGGGGCGGTGGCCGCTGACCTTCTCGCCGGGGGTGCAGTTGACGGTGTACCGGGTGCCGATGCGCACCACCCGGCACTGGAGATCGGCGGGGGCGATGAGGGCAAGGCCCCGCTTCAGCTCGTCGCCGCTCTGGGCCTCCCGCACCTCCATGGCGCACAGGCGGTTCAGGCGCTCGGCATACATCTTGGTGAAGCCGGGGGGCATATGCTGGACGATGACCATGGGGGGGATGTCGGCGGGGAGTTGCTTCATCACCGCCAGGGTGGCCTCGGTGCCGCCGGTGGAGGCCCCCAGGCCGATGATCACCCGATCCAGGCCGGGGCCGCCCCCCAGCTTGGGGATGGCCCCCGCGGGGGTTTCCGCCCGCACCCCGGCGGGTACGCCGGCGGGGCGCACCCGGGCGGTGGCGGCCATGACGACCTTCTGGGCCAGGGCGGCCAGGAAGGTGGTTTCGCTGGTGCCGTGGTCATCGGGCTTGCGCACGAAGTCCACCGCGCCCACCGCCAAAGCGTCGAACACCTTCAGGTTCAGGGAGGACACCAGGATCACGGGGATGGGGTGGGTGGGCAGGTACTCCTTGAGGAAGTCGATGCCGCTCTGCCCGGGCATTTCCACATCCATGGTGATCACGTCGGGCTTGTACTGGGGGATTTTATTTTTAGCGTCCAGGGTGTTGATGGCGTAGCCCAC
>CASTQR010000093.1 GCA_949451265.1 uncultured Eubacteriales bacterium
TCATGCCCTGCGTGATCAACGGCTTCACCGACATGATCTCCGTCAACCTGGTCATCGCCCTGGCCCGCGCCACCACCGTCATCATGGCCACTACCGGCCTGGGCACCTGGCTGGTGGAGGCGTCCATCACCGCGCTCACCGCCTCCGGCCTGCCCGCCCCGGTGTTCGGCTTCCTGGATTACCTGCTCCACGTGGGGCTGAGCTTCCTGGTGCCGTCCTCCTCCGGTCTGGCCAGCCTGTCCGCCCCCATCGTCTCCCCCATCGTGGCGGGCATGGGCTGGTCCGTGGAGACCTCCATCATGATCAACGTGGCCGCCAACGGCTTCGTCAACCTGTTCACCCCCACCTGCGGCTTCATCATGGGCGGCCTGGCCCTGGCCCGGATCCCCTGGGACACCTGGGTTAAGTGGTCCGCCAAGCTGCTGGCCATCATCGCGTTGTTCTCCGCCGTGGTGCTGACCATCGGTATGCTGGTGCTGAGCTGAGTAAAACCGTATCCCGGCAGTTTTTAGTTCCAAAGCAGGAGAGCCGGCCGTATGTGCCCCGCGCATACGGTCGGGCTTTCCTGTGTCCCGCCGTCCGACCAGAGAAAGGCTGAAGGTGATCCGTTTGAACCGACCTGCGGTATTGCAGGACAACCTGTCCGCTTCCAGCGACCCCGCCGCCATCTGCTCCTTTGACTACGAGGCCATCCAGGGCCCTACCAAGCCGCTGATCCACCAGTCCGCCCGGTTTATCTACATCAAACGGGGGAAGGGCGTCATTGAGATCGGCGGGGAGCCCTATGAGCTCAAGCCGGACACGCTGGTAGCCGTCACCCCCTGGACGATCACCGAGATCACCCAGGTGGAGCAGACCCTGCAATTCATGTTCATCGTGTACGACTACCACTACATCAACTCCATGCTGAAGGGCGTCCCCGGCCTGGAGGAGGACAGCTCGGAGCTGCTGCGCTTTTTGTCCATGGAGCCGGTGGTGTACCTGGACTCGGTGCAGGCGGCCTGCATCGACGGGCTGGCGGAGCAGCTGCGCTCGGAGCTGGGGGTGGAGTCCACGCGGGCTGTCCCGCCCGCCCCCCGGCCCCTGTCCCAGCTCTACGTCACCAACAAGCTCGTCGAGCTGATGATCCTCTACCGGCGGTACGTCATGGCCGTCCGGGGGGAGAAGGACTACGAGAAGGACATCGCCGCCGAGCGGTCCATCCTCAGCTACCTCTACGCCCACTCTGCCGAGCGGCTCACCCTGGCCAGCGTGGCGGGGGCCTTCTTCATCTCCGAGTCCACCCTGTCCAAGCGGATCGCGGAGACCACCGGCACCACCTTCTCCAAGCTGCTGTCCAGTATCCGCATTGAAAAGACCTCTGACTATCTGGTGTATACCGACCTGACCCTGGACGCCATCGCCACCCTCACCGGGTTCGTGGACGCGTCCCACCTCTCCAAGCATTTTGTGGCCCAGGTGGGGGTGTCCCCCATCAAGTTCCGCAAGATCTACGCCAAATCCAAAACCAAATTCAACCGCACCAACAAGGACGTGGCCTACCAGATCACCAACTATATCTACAAGAACTACACCACCGAAAAGCTCACCGCCGGCCAGGTGGCCGCCCAGTTCGGCATCACCGTGGCGGAGATGAACCGGCTGATGCTCTACTACTCCGACATGAATTTCGAGACCCTGCTGAACTTCGTCCGGGTGAACCGGGCCTGTGAGCTGCTGGCGTCCACGGAGTATTACGTCATTGACGTGGCCTTTGAGGTGGGGTACAGCAATATTAAGACCTTTAATACCAATTTCCTGAAATTCAAGGGGATGACCCCCACGGAGTTCCGGAACCGGATCACCCTCCAGAAATCGGACGGGAGCGAGGCCGGGCGGAATAAAAAATGAATGGAACCGGGGAAACCCGTAAAAATATACGAGATTATACAAAATATTCACCCGCAGCGTATAGCGTACCGGGCGCGGCGGGGATATAATGGCTCCGCTTCCCCGCAGTGGGGTTATGCAAAATATGCAAGAATATACAAAGAAAACCCGTGAAGTGTATAGCGCGCAGGTTGACTCAGGCATATAATCCTCTTATTTATGGGGTCTATACTCCTTTCACGGGCAGTTGAGAAGGGTTGGTAGTGCGCTCATGAAAAAGAACCGGCAAAAGCTGATCCTGGAGTTGATCTCCAAGCAGCCGGTGGAGACGCAGCAGCAGCTCCAGGCGCTCTTGGAGGAAAACGGGGTGCACTGCACCCAGGCCACTCTGTCCCGGGATCTCCATGCCCTGGGGCTGGTGAAGCAGGCGGAGCCCAACGGGCTGATCCGCTACACCGTCAACCCCCTGTCCATGGAGGACGACGATCTGCGGCGGCTGATGAATATCACCCGGATGGGGGCGGTGTCCGCGGAGGCCGCCCAGAACATCATTGTGATCCGGACGCTGCCGGGGCTGGCCAACGCGGTGGGGTCCTATGTGGACAAGTCGGAGCAGCCGGGGCTGGTGGGCAGTCTGGCGGGGAACGACACCATTTTATTGGTAATGAAGGATAACGACGCGGCGGGGGAGCTGCTTGCCCGCCTCCAGGAGCTGCTGGAGGGGAAGCGGAACCTGCCGTGAGGGAGGACATGGCATCATGAACGATTTTGAACAGAAAATTTTCCAGGGCGTGAAGCAGGCCGTCCAGGAGGTCTACGGGTTGGAGCCGGAGGACAATGTGCTGACGGTGGAGGTGCCCCGGGACACCAAGCTGGGGGACTACGCCACCGGCGCGGCCATGAAGCTGGCCAAGGCCCTGCACAAGAGCCCCATGGACATCGCCCAGCCCCTGGCGGATAAGCTCCAGGAGCTGCTGCCGGAGGCTGAGTCCGTCACTGTGGCAAAGCCCGGCTTCATCAACTTCAAGCTGCGGGGCGGGGCGCTGACCGCCCTGATCAACCAGGTGCTGGATGCCGGGGACGATTTCGGCAGGAACGACTCCGGGAAAGATGTGCACATCCTCGTGGAGTGGGTGTCCGCCAACCCCACTGGCGATCTGCACTGCGGCCACGCCCGGGGCGCCGCCTGGGGCGATGCCATCTGCCGCCTGCTGGAAAAGAGCGGCTATGACGTGCTGCGGGAGTTCTATGTGAACGACGCGGGCAACCAGATCGTCATGCTGGGCGAGTCCCTGATCTCCCGGTACTTCGAGTGCTTCGGCAAGGAGTATCCCTTGCCCGACAACGGC
Source organism: uncultured Eubacteriales bacterium (assembly GCA_949451265.1). The sequence goes on from CASTQR010000093.1 coordinate 3,219, forward strand.
TACCACGCCGATGATGTGCGTCAGATCGCCAAGGACATCGCGGAGCAGGACGGGGACAAGTGGCTGGACGCCGACCCCAAGGAGCGGCTGGAGTACTTCATGCTGGAGGGCAAGACCCGGGAGCTGAAGAAGATCGAGAAGGATCTGAAGCTCTACCGGGTGCACATGCAGTCCTGGATCCATGAGACGTTCTTCTATGAGAACAATATGGAGCGGATCAACGCCTGCCTCAAGAAGATGGACGAGATGGGCCTGGTGTATGAAAAGGACGGGGCCCTCTGGCTCAAGACCACCGACTATGGCGACGAGAAGGATCGCGTGCTGCGCAAGAGCGACGGCACCCTGTCCTACCTCACCCCGGATATCGCCAACCATGTCTACAAGGTGGAGCGGGGCTACCCTGTGATGGTGAACCTGTGGGGCGCCGACCACCACTCCTACGTCACCCGGATGCAGGCCGCCCTCACCGCCTTGGGCTATCCCAAGGGGTCGCTGTCGGTGGATCTGATCCAGATGGTGCGCATGGTGGAGGACGGCATGGAGGTCAAGATGTCCAAGCGGACCGGCAACGCCATCACCCTGCGGGAGCTGTGCGAGGACGTGGGGGTGGACGCCGCCCGGTGGTTCTTCGTGTCCAAGGACATCTCCTCTCAGATGGACTTTGACATGAAGCAGGCCGCCTCCCGGGACAATGACAACCCGGTGTACTACGCCCAGTACGCCTATTCCCGGATGTGCTCCATCCAGAAGAACGAGGAGATCCCCGCCTTCCAGCGGGAGGACAGCTACGACCGGCTCACCGACGAGAAGGAGCTGCTGCTGCTGAAGATGATGGGCGAGTTCCCCGGCCTGGTGGCCAAGGCCGCCCGGGTGCGCAAGCCCAACATCGTGGCGGACTATATCCTGTCCCTGGTAAAGCTGTATCACAGCTATTACAACAGCACCCGGGTGAACAACCCGGAGGATCCCGAGTTGACCAACCAGCGGCTGGGGCTGGTGAAGGCCCTCCAGGTGACCCTGCGCAACGCGCTGGATCTGCTGGGCGTGTCCGCGCCGGAGTCCATGTAAAAGTGAATAAGGGGGCGGCCCGTTTTGGCGGGCCGCCCGGTATGCGCCCGTAGTTCAATTGGATAGAGCGTCAGATTCCGGTTCTGAATGTTGGGGGTTCGAGTCCCTTCGGGCGTACCAGGAAAACCGCTTGAATGGTTCATTTTTGTGAACTTTTCAAGCGGTTTTTGTTTTATGTCCCACAGATGTCCCGCAACAGTCCCACCAAGGCCCCGTCGTTATCCGGCTTTGGGGATTTCAAAAAGCACCGAATCCATTACCCGCCCCAGCCTGTCCATGTCGCCCTCCAGCACGTGGCCGTACACATTCAGCATCGTGGTAACGTCGCTATGGCCGAGCCATGCCTGGATATCCTTTGCGTCACAGCCGCCCTTACCACCGTTTCCAGCGGGTCGCCCTGGAACAGCTTCAACAGGGCTTTCAACTGTTGCGGGGTGTAGGCCGTAGCGCCCTGGTATTTGTGCTTGGCGGGCAGTTCTGTCATGACGGAGGGGTTAAAGGGAATCTTCCCCATGCGGACAGCGTAGCCCAGGCACCGGTGGATGTTGGCGTGGTGCTTCCGTACAGTGTTGGGGGACAGGCCCGCCTTCAACTGCTCATTGTAGTAGCTCTGAAGGAGGGCCGGGGTCAGGTTTTGGAGCTTGACGCCGTGGAACGGCTTGTACTTGGCGATGTAGTTATTGAACACATACAGGTATTGCGTCATTGTGTTCCCTTTGACCTTGAACGTTACTACATCGTTCAGCCAATCCCGCATGAAGTCCAGGAACAAAAGGTTCCTGTTTTCCATCGTTGCCGTGTACTGCTGGGAAAGTTCATCAAGGCGCTGGTCTACTGGACTACAACTGTCCCTGCCAGAAGGAAACCGGCTTTTTTCTGCCTGCCTCCACCGCCGGGGAGCTGGTGGGGGCGGAGCCGTGGCCCGCCTGGCGGGTGTACGGGGAGGGGCTGCCCCCGAAGCCCGCGCCACCGCCCAAGCGGCGGAGGCCGCGGAGAAGGACGGGGCTGACGCTGGGGTGAGGCCCGCCTTGCATGGAAAGGAGCAACGCTCGGGCGCAAAAGATGGAACTGCGAGGAGGACTGATCATGGAAAAGACAATCAACAATGTGAAAGCGGCGGTGGCGGCGGTCATCGGCCTGCTGACGGGCCTGTGGGGCTGGCTGGGCTGGCTGGTGGTGGGGTGGATCGTGGCGATGGCGCTGGACTACCTCACCGGGTCGCTGGCGGCGGCCAAGGCCGGGGCGTGGTCCAGCGGCAGGGCCAGGGACGGCATCTGGCACAAGTGCGGCATGGTGGTGGTAGTGGCGGTGGCGGCGGGGACGGACCTGCTGCTGGCGCTGGTGCTGCAAAACCTGCCGCTGGCGGCGCTGCCGGTGGAGTACGCGGGGCTGGTTTGCCCGGTGGTGCTGGTGTGGTACATCGTGACCGAGCTGGGCAGCATGGTGGAGAATGCCGTGGTGATGGGCGCGCCGGTGCCCAAGTGGCTGGGCAAGCTGCTGGCGCTGGGGAAGGACGCCGTGGACAGCGCGGGGGACAAGCTCAGCGGGGAGGGCGGTGACGGCGTATGACGGCGCAGGATCGGGTAATCGCCACCGCCCGGGCCCAGGTGGGCTACTTCGGGAAAAAGACCAACGCCCAGCTGGACGCCCCCGCGGCAAACAAGGGAGGGAAGTGGAACAAGTACGCCCGGGATTTGGACGCGCTGGGGGACTTCTACAACGGCAAAAAGAACGGCTACGACTGGTGCGACGTGTTCGTTGACTGGTGCTTCGTCACCACCTTCGGGCGGGCGGCGGGACAGCGGCTGCTGTGCCAGCCTGACCGGAGCTGCGGGGCGGGCACCGGGTACTCCCTGGGGTACTACAAAGCCAAGGAGCGGCTGTTCTCCAGCCCGAAGCCCGGTGACCAGATTTTCTTTGGGGACACCAAGAGCACCTGGCACACCGGGCTGGTGGTGGAGGTGTCCGGCGGGTACGTCCACACCGTGGAGGGGAACGCCGGGAGTCCGTCCGCCGTGCGGGCGTGCCGCTACAAACTGGGGAGTAAAAGCATCAAGGGCTACGGGCGGCCGGATTGGGGGCTGGTGCCCCAGGAAAAGCCTGCGGCACCGGAGAAGCCTGCGGAGGGAAAGGAGGAGGACGCGGTGAAGTATAAGACGCTGGCGGACGTGCCGGAGTATTACCGGGCGGCGGTGGCCAAGGCCGTGGAGGCCGGGGCGCTGAAGGGCACGGGGAACGGGGAGATCAATGTCTCCGAGGATCTGTGCCGGACGCTGACCATCCTTGACCGGATGGGGAAGCTGGACTGAAAGACGAAAGACGCTCCACCTGAAGATG
>CASTQR010000094.1 GCA_949451265.1 uncultured Eubacteriales bacterium
TACGACCTGAAGGACGGCCAGGGCCGCATCACCATCGGCGGGGTGGACATCCGCCGGATCCGCCGGGAGGATCTCCGCCGCCAGATCGGCATGGTGTTACAGGAGCCCTTCCTGTTTTCCCAGACCATCCGGGAGAACATCGCCGCCGCCCGCCCGGACGCCCCGGAGGAGGAGCTGCGCCGCTGCGCCGACGTGGCCTGCGTGGACGACGCCATCTCCGAGCTGGCCCAGGGCTACGACACCATTGTGGGCGAGCGGGGCGTCACCCTGTCCGGCGGGCAGAAGCAGCGGGTGGCCATCGCCCGGATGCTGCTGCAAAACGCCCCCGTCATGGTGTTCGACGACTCCCTGTCCGCCGTGGACGCGGAGACGGACGCCAAAATCCGCGCCGCCCTCAAGGAGCGCATGGCGGACGCTACGGTCATACTCATCTCCCACCGGGTGACCACCCTCATGCAGGCGGATCAGATCCTGGTGCTGGACGGGGGCCGCGTGGCGGACATCGGCACCCATGCCGACCTCATCACCCGCCCCGGCATCTATAAAGAAATCTACGACATTCAAATGAGCAGCGACGATAGGGCGCTGATCGGGGAAGGGGGGGACGCCTGATGGCCGCCTTTGACGAACAGGACTACACGAAAGACTTTGACCTGAACATCTGGAAGCGCCTGCTGCCCATTCTGGCCCGCTATAAGACCACCATCATCGCCATGATCGCCGTCAACGGCCTCACCGCCGTCATCGACGTGGCCATCCCCCTGTTCCAGCAGTACGCCATCCAGCACTTCATTGAGGCGGACACCCTGGACGGCCTGCCCCTGTTCGCCCTGGCCTACCTGGGGGCCATCCTGCTGGAGGCCGTCATGGTGGTGGGCTTCGCCCGGCAGGCCATGCACGTGGAGATGTACCTGGGCCGGGACCTGCGTCAGGATCTCTTTCAGCACTTGCAGACCCTGTCCCTGTCCTTCTACAACGTCACCCCCGTGGGCTACCTCATCACCCGGGTGATGAACGACACCAACCGCATCGCCGGAAACATCGCCTGGAACCTGACGGATATGGCCTGGGCCCTGCTGTACGTGATCGGCGTGTTCGCCGCCATGCTGGCCCTGAACTGGAAGCTGGCCCTGGTGGTGATTGTCGTGGTGCCCGTCATCGCCGTGCTGACCGTCTACTTTGAGCCCCGCATCCTCCACTGGAACCGGAAGGTGCGCAAGATCAACTCCAAGATCACCGGGGCCTTCAACGAGGGCATCTCCGGCGCCAAGACCTCCAAAACCATGGTGATCGAGGACCAGGAGATCGGCTCCTTCCGGGACCTCACCGGCTCCATGCGGCAGTCCGGCGTCCGGGCTGCCCGGCTCAACGCCGTCTATATCCCCCTTGCCCTGTTCTTCTCCTCCATGGCCGTGGCCATCGTGCTGCTGCGGGGAGGCTACCTGGTGGTGGGCCAGGTGCTGGACATCGCCACCCTGTCCGTGTTCCTCACCTACGCCATGGGCATCTTCGAGCCCATCCAGCAGACCGCCGCCAACCTGGCGGAGTTCATCGCCCTGCAAGCCTCCATCGAGCGGGTCACCGGCCTGCTGGACGAGAAGCCCCAGATCACCGACACCCCCGAAGTCGTCGAGAAATACGGCGACGCCTTCCACCCCAAGCGGGAGAACTGGGAGCCTATCAAGGGGGACATCGAGTTCCGGGACGTGACCTTCCGCTACCCCGACGGGGGCGGCAACGTGCTGGAACACTTTCACCTGAAAATCCCCGCCGGCACTACCGTGGCCATCGTGGGCGAGACCGGGGCGGGGAAGTCTACACTTGTCAACCTGGCCTGCCGCTTCTTCGAGCCCACCGAGGGCCAAATCCTCATCGACGGCCGGGACTACCGGGAGCGCAGCCAGCTCTGGCTCCACTCCTCCATCGGCTACGTGCTGCAAAGCCCCCACCTGTTCTCCGGCACCGTCCGGGACAATATCCGCTACGGCCGCCTGGACGCCGCCGACGCCGAGATCGAGGCGGCGGCACGCGCCGTCTCCGCCGACACGGTGGTGGCCAAGCTGGACAAGGGCTGGGACAGCCCCGTGGGCGAGGGGGGCGACCGCCTGTCCACCGGGGAGAAGCAGCTCATCTCCTTCGCCCGGGCGGTGCTGGCGGATCCCCGGATCTTCGTGCTGGATGAGGCCACCTCCTCCATCGACACCCAGACGGAGCAGCTCATCCAGCAGGCCATCGACCACCTGCTGGAGGACCGCACCTCCTTCCTCATCGCCCACCGCCTGTCCACCATCCGCAAGGCGGATTTAATCCTGGTGGTGCGGGACGGCAAAATCGTGGAGCAGGGCACCCATGAAACCCTCCTCCGGGCCCGGGGCTACTACCACGACCTGTACAGCAAGCAGTTCGCCGAGGAAAACGCGGCGAAAATTTTGGGGGCGTGAGAGGCTTCCCGCCCTCCCGTCGTCAAGCGATGAAAAAGGCCCCGCCGGACAAATCCCCGGCGGGGCCTTTCCTTATCCTAATTTACGCCTGCACATCCACCTGGGGCGCGGACATGGGCGCGTCCACGTCCACCGTGGCCAGCTGGGTGCCCTCGGAGTACCCCTGCACCGCCGCGTCTATGGACGCCTGGGCGCTGATCCCCAGCTGCTCCGCCTGGGCCTTCAGCTCCAGCTTGGTGGCGGTCATCTGGGCGGCGAAGCGGTTGGCGATCTCCGTCTCCGAGAAATAGCCCGACTCCCGGATGGCCCGCATGGCCTGGCTTTTGCGGAGCTCCTGCTTGACCCGCTGCTCCTCCCGCCGGCGGTTCTCCCGGGCCATCCGTTTCATGCGGGCCCGGGAGAGCTGTTCCCGGGTCAGCTCCAGCTTCTTCCGGTTGGCCCGGCCCACCGCCTTTCTGGTCTGGCTGATGGCGGCCTTGATCTGGTCGGCGTGGTCGGGGTCGGACCGGGCCGCGCTCTGGAGCTGGATCAGCCTCCGGCGGGCAAAGCCGGCGGCGGAACCCGCCTGGGCGGGAGTGCGGGCCCGGCTGATCCGGGCGTACACCTCCATGGGCGCGTCCCCATACCGGGGGGTGGGCTTGGCCCGCTCCAGCTTCTCCCGCTGTAAATCGGCCTTCTCCTTGGCGTCCCGGATCATCTCGGTGATGCTGGGCTGCTCCTGCTTCTGCTGCTTCTTCATGGACTGGGCCAGGGGAAGGGAATAGCCGTAATACGGCTCCTCCTGCTGGCCGATGGTCACCTGATCCTCACGGGAAACGGCGGTAATAGGCCCGCGGCTCATCCGGGACACCTCCTTTCTGCTTCGCTTACACCCTATTTATCGGCAGAAAAGGGGGTTCAGGAAAGGGCCGGAGGAAAAATTTGTGGGTTTGGCCCCGGCGCTAACGCCGCCCCTGGGCCAGCGGCGTGCCCTCCGCATCCATCCGGCGGAACAGCCGCCCCAGTATGCACACCGCCGCGGCGGCCAGCACCACCTCCGCCACCGGCTGGGCGCAGGCCAGCCCGTACAGGGGGACGAAGCGGTTCAGCACATACAGCGCCGGGATCTCCAGCACGATCTTCCGCAGCACCGCGAAGATCAGGGAGTACCGCCCCAGCCCGCAGGCCTGGAACACCCCCACCGCCAGGAAATCCATGGCCAGGAAGGGCTGGGCCAGGCACATGCACCGCAGGAATTGGGCGCCGTAGGCCACCACCGCCTGGGTTTTCATGAACAGCCCCACCAGCGCCCCCGAGGCGAAGAAATACACCGCCGTCACCGACGCCATAAACACCAGGGAGATCCGGGCGGCAAACACCACCGCCCGCTTCAGCCTGGGCACGTTCCCCGCCCCGTAGTTGTAGCTCACCAGCGGCATCAGCCCCTGGGACACCCCCATGGCGATGTACATGGGGATCATGCTGATCTTGTAGGAGATGCCCATGGCGGCGATGGCGTCCGGCCCGAAGTCGGCGGTGAAGTTGTTCAGCACCGTCATCCCCGTCACGTTCAGCAGGTTCTGGATGGAGGCGGGCACCCCCACCCCGAACACCCCCCTGGCGATATCCGCCCGGGGCCGGGCCAGGGCGGGGTGGAGGCACACGCAGGTTTTCCCCCGCCGGACGAACAGCAGCACGAAGAAGTACAGGCAGGCGGCGCAGTTGGACAGGAAGGTGGCGCACCCCGCCCCCGCCGCCCCCATGTCCAGCCCCCAGGGCAGGATGAATACGGGATCCAGCACGATGTTCAGCAGGCACCCGCTCATGGTGCCCACGCTGGCGTGGAGGGTGGCCCCCTCCGCCCGCACCAGGTAGGCCAGCACCACGTTGAGGATGGCGGGCACCGCCCCGAAGCTCACCGTCCAGCGCAGGTACTCCCGGGTGGGCTCCAGGGTGTCCCCCGCCGCCCCCAGCAGGGCCAGCAGGGGGGAGCGCAGCAGGGTGGCCAGCAGGGAGAACAGCGCCCCGCAGATCAGGGCGCACCAGAACCCAAAGGCGGAGCTGCGCCGCACCGTGTCCAGATCCTTCGACCCCAGGGCGCGGCTCATCATGCTGGAGGAACCCACGCCGAACAGGTTGTTCACCGCGTTGAAGGCCAGCAGCACCGGCGCCGCCAGGGTGACGGCGGAGTTCTGGATGGGGTTGTCCAGCATCCCCACGAAATAGGTGTCCGCCAGATTGTACAGCACCATCACCAACGAGCTGAGGACGGTGGGCACCGACAGGGCCAGCACCGCCCGGGGGATGGGCAGAGTTTCAAACAGGGAGGTTTTCCGGGCGTCCTGCATAGTTTCACCTCAAATTCTTTCAACGTACCGTTTTTTTATTATAGCACGATCCAGCCGGAATGAATATAGGCGCTGTCCCCCATTTTTATATTGCCAGCGCCGGGGAAATGGTATAAACTATCCTCAACCAAGGATTGGAGGGATTGTAATGGAACTTAACATCGGCCTGAAGGGCCGCGCCGAAACCGTGGTCACCCAGGAAAATACCGCCCAGGCGGTGGGCTCGGGGCTGGTGCCCGTGTTCGCCACCCCGTATATGATCGCCCTGATGGAAAACGCCGCCGTCAACGCGGTGCAGGACGCTCTGGCCCCGGATGAGGGCACGGTGGGCACCCGGCTGGACGTGACCCATGACGCCGCCACCCCCATCGGCCTGAAGGTGTGGGCGGAGGCGGAGCTCACCGCCGTGGAAGGCCGGAAGCTCACCTTTGCCGTATCCGCCTTTGACGAGCGGGAGAAGATCGGCGGGGGAACCCATCAGCGCTTTGTGATCAAGCCTGAAAAGTTCCTGGCAAAGGTACAGGCCAAGGGGTAAAGAAAGCCCACCGTCTGCCAAGGGCCGCGCTCCATAAAGGATCAAGGGCAAGACAGACCGTTTCGGTTTGCCTTGCCCTTTTTATACTGTATAAGCCCACTAATTTACTTCTTTTGAAGTGTGGTGACTATAAACTTGAAGCTGTCAACCTAAAACTTCCATAACTTTTTCAAATTTATCTTGATAGTGCCTTTTGCTTGCGGCAGATAGTTTTTGAAAACTTCTCGTCAACTTATCTTTTACAAATGCTCTGCCTTCCTCAATCCCCATACCTTTTTGACCGTATGCTAAATACAAAAGACTCGGAACGCTGTCAAAGTGTGAGATTGCATCGGCATCGGCAACACATAATTCTTCAAGGCTGATTTTCTCCGCACTGATACTGCCTCTGTGATTTCTGATACATTTTTGTACCAACGAAATCTTTTTGTCATCATAACCATATCCTTTTAAAATACGATGGGCCATTTCTGCCCCATGGATATGGTGAAGCTCATAGAGACTATAATCCGTAACAGAAGCGATATCATGCAGCCAAGCCGCGATCATGACAATTTCCTTATCTGCCCCGTATCGTTCCGCCAGAATTTCCGCGTTTTTAACCACTGCAATAATGTGATAATAGCAGCCCATTCCAAACTTATTCGTTGGTTTTTGGCACCTATTATATAGTTCAAGCCGTAAATTCTCAAAAATATCTTCCCGCATATTTTTACCTCTGTAAATTTCCACCTTGCCGGTCAGGCGTTGAATACGTACCGATCCAGCCGCCGGAACGCCTCCTCCACCCGGGACAGGGGCAGGGCCAGGTTCACCCGGATATGGCAGGGCCCGTGGAACATCCGCCCGTCCTGCCAAGCCACCCCCACGTCCCAGCCCATCCGCTCCAGCTGGTCGATGGTTTTCCCGTGGGCGGCGCACCAGTCCGCGCAGTCCAGGAACAGCATATACGTCCCCTGGGGCTTTGCCGCCTTCACGCCCTCGAACCGCCGGGCGATGTAGTCACAGGCGAAGTCCACATTCCCCGCCAGCACCTGCCGCAGCTCGTCCAGCCACTCCGCCCCCTCCTGGGAGTAGGCGGCGGTGAGGGCGTGCATGGACAGCACGTTCATCTCGTTGTAGCGGCACAGGGCGGACTCCTTGTCCACCCGCTCCCGGAGCCAGGGGTTGTAGATGATGTGGTAGCTCCCCACCAGCCCCGCCAGGTTGAAGGTCTTGGAGGGGGCGTACAG
>CASTQR010000095.1 GCA_949451265.1 uncultured Eubacteriales bacterium
CCTTCTCGTCGCACAGCAGCAGCTTTCCCTGGTGGAGGTAGGCGATGTAGTCCGCTACCTTCTCCAAATCCGACGTGATATGGCTGGAGATGAGGATGGCGTGGTCGTCGTCGGAGACGAAGGCCAGGAACTCGTCCAGAATCTCGTCCCGCACCACCGGGTCCAGCCCCGCCGTGGCCTCGTCCAGCAATAACAGCTTGGGCTTGTGGGCCAGCGCCGCCGCCAGGGACAGCTTCATCCGCATCCCCCGGGAAAGCTCCTTGATATTCTTCGTCCCGGACAGGCCGAATTTGTCCAGGTAGTCCCGGTACAGGGCCTTGTCCCAGGTCTTGAACACCCGGCACAGCACCGTCTCCACATCCTTGATCCGCAGGTACTCGGAGAAGAAGCAGTCGTCCAGCACGATGCCGATGTCCTCCTTGGCGTGATCCGGATCCGTCCCCAGCAGGGTGACTTCCCCGGCGGTGGGCCGGACGATGCCCAGCATGGATTTGATCAGGGTGGTCTTGCCCGCCCCGTTCTCCCCGATGAGGCCCAGGATGGAGCCGCCGGGAACCTGGAGGTCGATGGGCCCCAGGGTGAAGGTCTTGTACTCCTTGACAAGGCCCTTGACTTCAATACAGTTTGTCATAATTACTCCTCGCAGTACAGGGTGTTTAGCATTTCGGTGAGCTCCTCCAGGCCCACGGCCCCGGCCTTCGCCGCGTCCACCGCCTGGGACAGGTGCTCCTCCACCTGGCACAGCACGGCCTCCCGCCGGGTCTCCCGGTTCTGGGCCGCCACGAAGCAGCCCTTGCCGGGGACGGTGGTGAGAAAGCCCTCCCGCTCCAGCTCCTCATAGGCCCGTTTGGTGGTGATCACCGAGATCCGCAGATCCCGGGCCAGCAGCCGCATGGAGGGCAGGGCCTCGCCCTCGGGCAGCGCGCCTGAAAGGATGAGCCCTTTCAGCTGCCGGACGATCTGCTCATAGATCGGCACGCCGGTGGAATTGCTGATGATGATGTCCATGGTACACCTCGTTGGGTTTTGGGTTCCGGGGCCGCTCGTCAGCGGGCCTGGTATTTTGTATATACACGATATACACAGTATAGACGGTAGACGCGGCTTTGTCAAGGGGGGCGGGAAAAATTTTTTGGCAGCAAAAAACACAGCCGCCATCCCAGTGGCAGCTGTGTTTGTGCCGCAAGAGGCTTCCATCCCCAGGGGGGAAGCTGTCAGCCGCAGGCTGACGGATGAGGGCGCACCCCCATCCGTCACGGCGAAAGAGGGCAGTTACCTGTGCTGGCCGGTGAAGAACAGCGCCACGCACCCCGGCCCCGTGTGGGCCCCGATCACCGGCCCGATGGAGTTGATGATGATCTCCCTGGTGCCGTACTTGGCCTTGACCTGGTCCGCCACATATTGGGCGTCCTCCTGGCAGTCGCTGTTGCTGATAAACATGGTCTGGGCGGCGGGGTCCACCGCCAGCTCCCCCACCTTGTCCACCAGGGCGTTCAGGGACGCCTTGCGGCCCCGGGCGGTGTCCACCTTGATCAGGTGCCCCTCGTTGTCCACGTGCATGACGGGCTTGATCTGGAGCATGGTGCCCACCACGGCGGTGGCGGCGGACACACGGCCCCCCTTTTTCAGGAAGAACAGGTCGTTCACCGTGAACCAGTGGCACTGGTTCAGCCTGTTCTGCTCCGCCCAGTCCCGCACCTCCTCGATGGACTTGCCCGCCTGCCGCAGCTTGGCGGCCTGGTAGACGAACATCCCCTGTCCCAGGGAGGCGCACAGGGTGTCCACCACGAAGATCTTCCGATCCGGGTACTGCTCCGCCAGATCCCCGGCGGCGATCTGGAAGGAGTTGCAGGTGGTGGACAGGCCGGAGGAGAAGGCCAGCGCCAGCACGTCCTCCCCCCGCTTCAGCACGGTTTCCATGGCGTCGGCGGCCTCCCCCACGTTGACGGCGTTGGTGGTGGCCATAATGCCCTCCCGCTGCTTGTTGTAGAAGTCCTTGGGGGACATCTCCCGGTTGTCCGGGTAGTTCCGGTAGGTCTTGCCGTCCATGATGAAGGCCAGCGGCAGCACCTCCAGCTCCAGCTCCTTGACAAGGCTGTCCGGCAGATCGCAGGACGAATCGGTGATGATAGCATAATTGCTCATGGCTTTCTTCCTCCCATAGGTATCCTTAAAATATCATGACTCCGGCGGGAATCCCCGGCGGGCTCACTTCTTCTTGTTCAATAAATCCTCGTGGCCCGTGCGCCGGGCCAGTATGGCCAGGGCCTGGTGGCAGGCCAGCATATTGGCGTAGCTGCGCATGGCCAGGGACAGCACCAGCTTGGGCAGGTCGTGGTCGGAGGTATCCTCGTCAATGTGCTGGGCGGCGTCCGTCATGGCCTGATCCAGGTACTGGCGGAAATACTCGTACTGCTTTTCCGGCGCGCGCATCTCCCGGCCCACGGTGGTGAGCACCTTCATCTCCCGCACGGACATGACCTGCTTCAGCGCCCCGATGGCGGTGAGGTAGGCCAGGTGTTCCTGCCCGTACTTCTTGCCGTTGGCCCGCTCCAGCAGGCCGTCCTTGATGTAGTTGTTGATCATGGCGGAGGTGAGGCCCTCCCCCTCGCCGAAGGTGGCGGTCTGCCGGGACAGGTAGCCCACCACCTGGTCCATATACAGCGGGATGTCGGGCAGTCCGTCCCATCCCGCGGGGCGGGCGTCCATGAGCAGCTGCTTCAGGTCGGCCAGTTCCTCCAACTGTGATCCCCCCATTTTTCACAATCTGGTAAAGGGAATTATATCATATCATCTTGGGGACGTAAAGGGGGAAATTACTTCCCCACGCAGAACCGCTCAAAGATCCGGGCGGTAACGTCCTCGCCCACCGTTCGGCCCGTCAGCTCCCCCAGGGCGGACAGGGCCTCCTCCACGTCGGCCACCACCGCGTCCGGGGACAGGCCCGCAGACAGGGCCTCCGCCCCCCGGCGGACGGCCTGCCGGGCCCGGCTGGCGGCCTCCGCCTGCCTCGCGTTGGTGAGGAGGGTCCCCGCCTGGATTCCGTCCGGCTCCGGGAACAGGGCGGACACCGCCCCCTCCAGCTCCTTCAACCCCTCCCCGGTCCTGGCGGACAGGGAGATCATGGCGGCGGGGCCGTGCCCGTCCGGGGACGCGCTCCACAGGGCGGACGGCCCGGTGAGATCCCGCTTGCTCATAATCCAGATCCAGGGCTTGCCGGAGGCGGCGGCAAGCCGCAGCACCTGGGCATCCTCCTCCGTGAAGTCCGCCGCGCCGTCGGTGACGGCGAAAACCAGCTCCGCCCGCTCCATCGCCGCCTTGGAGCGCTCCACGCCCAGCCGCTCCACCGCGTCCTCCGTCTCCCGGAGGCCCGCCGTGTCGATGAGCCGCAGCAGCACGCCGCCGAACTGGACCCGTTCCTCCACCGTGTCCCGGGTGGTGCCGGGGATGTCGGTGACGATGGCCCGCTCCCGGCCCAGCAGGGCGTTGAACAGGGTGGACTTGCCCGCGTTGGGCCGGCCCACGATGGCGCAGGGGACGCCCTCGTTCAGCAGCCGGCCCCGGCGGTAGGTGTCCGCCAGGGCGTCCAGCTTGTCCGCCGCGGCTTCCAGGGCGGCGGACAGCTCCGCGGTCTCGAAGGGCTCAATGTCCTCGTCGGGGTAGTCCAGCACGGCGTGGAAGTGGGCGCAGAGATCGGTGAGCGCCCCGTAGATGCCGTCCACGATCTGGGCCAGCGCCCCGCCCAGCTGGCCCGCCGCCTGGTAGACGGCGGCGGGGGTCTCGGCGTGGATCAGATCCGCCGCCGCCTCGGTGCGGGTGAGGTCCAGCCTGCCGTTCAAAAAGGCCCGCTTGGTGAACTCGCCGGGGAGGGCCTGCCTTGCCCCGGCGGCAAAGAGGGCCTCCAGCCCCAGGGCCAGCGCCGCCGGGGAGCCGTGGCATTGCAGCTCGGCGGTGTCCTCGCCGGTGTAGCTGCGGGGGGCCCGGGAGACGGTGCAGAGGCAGTGGTCGATGGTGCGGCCCTCCCGGTCGTGCAGCGCGCCGTACACCAGCGTCCGGTCGGGGCGGGTGGACATGGGCCCGCCGTGGAAGGGGGTGAACACCCGGTCGGCGGCGGCGATGGAGCCCGGCCCGGACAGGCGGAGTATGCCGATGGCGGAGGGGGTCAGGGGGGTGGCGATGGCGGCGATGGTGTCGGTCATGGGGGTCACCTCGGAGTGGAGTTTGTCTGGCATTTCCCCCAGTGTACCACAATGCGGGGCGGGTTTCAACGGCGGGGAAGGGAACGGCCCGCCCCCTTGCGGGAGCGGGCCTTGGTTTGGTTTATCGGGCGGCGGGGAGGATGCCGGGAGGTGCCCCGGTGCAGCCGGAGAGCAGCAGCGCGCCCAGCAGGCGTTTTGTTCTCATGGGGGGCTCCTGTCTCCAATTGGCCAATTCCTGCAAAATCATTATATGGGGCGCGTTTCGTCTCAGCTCTTTTCCTCAAACGCCGCCCCGCAGGCCCGGCAGTGGACGGTGATCCGCCCCTTCCCCTTTGGCACCCGCATCATCTGCCCGCAGTTGGGGCATTTGAAGTAGCGGTGCTCCTTGTCGTGGGCCCGGGCCCGGAAGGCGCTCCACTTCCGCCACAGGGGGCGGACGGTCTGGAGGAAGCGGCTGTTTTCCGCCCTCCGGCGCTCCAGGTTCCGGGACAGGCAGCGGTACAGGCTGAACACCAGCACCACCGTGCCCAGCAGCTCGAAGGCCAGCAGCCGGGTGAACAGGAACACGATATAGAGCGCGCAGTACAGCAGGATCAGGAACAGGTTGAGCTGGTCCCCCCCATAGCGCCCCGCCATAAAACGGGCCAGGCTGCGGCGGATCATGGGCGCTCACCTCCTACAGGTACGGAAATTTCGGAATATACCTATGATAGCGCGGCGATTTGGCGGCGTCAATGGGGTAAGCGTAAACAAAATGTGAATTTCCACGGGAAAAGGCGGAGGCTGGGGGCCGCCGCCGGGGGCATATGGAAATCCTCCGATTTTCCATTGCGCTCCCGGCGCTTTTATGATAGAATGCTTCCGCGACAAAAAACCGTGAAGGAGAGCTTGCGTATGCGTTCCGACAACGTGAAAAAAGGCGTGCCCACCGCCCCCAACCGCTCCCTGTTCTACGCCCTGGGCTACACCCGGGAGGAGCTGGAGCGGCCCCTCATCGGTGTGGTGTGCTCCTATAACGAGATTGTCCCCGGCCACATGAACCTGGACAAGATCGCCGAGGCGGTGAAGGCTGGCGTCCGGGCCGCCGGGGGCACCCCCGTGGAATTCCCCGCCATCGCCGTGTGCGACGGCATCGCCATGGGCCACGTGGGGATGAAGTACTCCCTGGTGACCCGGGATCTCATCGCCGACTCCACCGAGGCCATGGCCATGGCCCACCAGTTCGACGGGCTGGTGATGATCCCCAACTGCGACAAAAACGTCCCCGGCCTGCTGATGGCGGCGGCCCGGGTGAATATCCCCACCATCTTCTGCTCCGGCGGGCCTATGCTGGCCGGGCGGCTCAACGACGGGCGGCGCACCTGCCTGTCCCACATGTTCGAGGCCGTGGGCGGCTACTACGCCGGCAGGCTGGACGAGGCCGGGGTGGAGGAGTACGAGGAGAACGCCTGCCCCACCTGCGGCTCCTGCTCCGGGATGTACACCGCCAACTCCATGAACTGCCTCACCGAGGCCATCGGCATGGGGCTGAAGGGGAACGGCACCATCCCCGCCGTGTGGTCGGCCCGTCTGCGGCTGGCCAAGCACGCCGGGATGCAGATCATGGAGCTGGTGAAGCAGGATATACGCCCTCGGGACATCATGACCGAGGCGGCCTTCCATAACGCCGAGACGGTGGATATGGCCCTGGGCTGTTCCACCAACACCATGCTCCACCTGCCCGCCATCGCCCACGAGTGCGGCATCGAGCTGGATCTGGACAGGGCCAACGAGATCTCCTCCAAGACCCCCAACCTGTGCCACCTGGCCCCGGCGGGGGACACGTACATGGAGGACCTGGAGGGGGCGGGCGGCGTCCACGCCGTCATGATGGAGCTGACGAAAAAGGGCCTGCTGGACACCTCCGTCATGACCTGCACCGGAAAAACGCTGGGCGAGAACCTGGAGGGCGTGACCAACCGCAACCCCGAGCTGATCCGGCCCATCGACAACCCCTACTCCCCCGACGGCGGCATCGCCGTCCTCAAGGGGAACCTGGCTCCGGAGGGCTGCGTGGTGAAGCGCTCCGCCGTGGCCCCCGAGATGATGCGGCACCAGGGCCCCGCCCGGGTGTTCAACTCCGAGGAGGAGGCCATCGAGGCCATCTACGCCTCCAAAATCCACGCCGGGGACGTGGTGGTGATCCGCTGCGAGGGCCCCAAGGGCGGGCCCGGTATGCGGGAGATGCTGAACCCCACCTCCGCCATCTGCGGCATGGGGCTGGGCGAGTCGGTGGCCCTCATCA
>CASTQR010000096.1 GCA_949451265.1 uncultured Eubacteriales bacterium
CGGACTGAGGGCCGCTGACGCTGAATAGAATCGGAAAGCCTCCCCGCCGGAACGTCCGGACGGGGAGGCTTTTTGCGGTTTTACTCGTAGCTCCAGGTGGCGTCCACGATGCTCCCGTAGAAGTCAAAGTGGGCGGTCTTGACGTACTGGCTGTTGCCCACCCGGACCTCCTGGCTGCCCACGGCGTTGGTGATGGTGTTGGTCACCACGGCTTCAATGGTGAAGGTGAGGTCCAGCCGGGTGTCCTCCCCGGAGGACGGGACCACCTTGATCTCGTTGTCGTCGGTGGTGATATAGTTGATGTGGGGGACCGCCACGCAGTCAACCACATAGCCGTCCAGCAGCTGGGTGCCGGTCATGAGCCGGTCCTTTTCGCCCGCGGCCTTGTCCACGAAACGCCGCACCACCTCATAGGATTCGGGCCTGACGCTGGACACGGCCACGGTATAGGTCACGGTGACAGGCTCGCCGTTGCCGGCGTTGGGGCCGGGGGCGGCCTTCTTGGCCAGCTTCATCACCAGGAACACCGCCACCGCCGCCGCCAGCAGCAGGGCCAGCAGGTCGATCACGTTCAGCTTGCCGAACAGGCGGCCTTTCTCATCAATCACTTTCATCGGGATAATCCTTCCTTTTCCGTTATTTTTCATGCGCGGGCCGCGGGGGAGGGCCGGTTCTGTCCAGCCATCCGCACCCCCGCCAGCAGCAGGGACACCGTGAACCAGAAGATCAGCATGACCCGCGGGTAGGTAAACAGGTAGTCGGCCACGCCGCTCACCAGGCTTCCGCATATGGCGGCGGCCACGCCGATGATGACCAGCCGGGCCTGGGGCGGGCAGTTGGGCAGGGCGGCGGCCTTGGCCCCCTGCTTCACCGCGTTATAGGAGGCCAGGACGAAGGTGACCATGCCCAGCAGGCCGTGCTCCAGCCAGAGCTGGAGGTACATATTGTGGGCGTGGGTAAACGTGCCCCTGGTGCCGTGGAAGGTGCCGAACTCCCCGACGGCGGCGCGGGCGGCGTCCCCGCCCAGACCCGCCCCCAGGATGGGGCTGCGCCGCAGCACGCCCAGGGCGGCCTCCCACAGATAGACGCGGCTGGTGGCGGAGCCGTCGCTGCCGCTGTTGAAGATGGTCAGAAGCCGGTTATACACGTGGCTGGGCAGGAACGGGATACAGGCCAGCGCCGCCAGGATGCAGAAGGGCAGCAGCTTCCGGTTCCACAGGAATACGAACACCACGGCGGCCGCCGCGATGCCCACCCAGCTGGCCCGGGAGTAGGTCATCACCAGGGCCAGGGCGCCCAGGGCGGCGGAGCCCAGCCCCACCAGCTTCCACCAGGGGGAGCGGGCCCCCAGGAGAAGGCCCGCCGCCACCGGGATGAGGAACACCAGCATCTCGGCGAAGGCGTTGGGGTTTTCGTAGGCGGAGTAGATCCGGCTGGGCAGGTCGGCATTCAGGGACAGGTCCACGAAGGCCCGGTTCACCTCCAGGCCCCCCACCCGCTGGAGGATGCCCTCCACCGAGGCGGCGGCCATGCCCAGGCAGCCGAAGCCCGCCAGGCGGACCAGCTGATCCTCCCGCTCCACCGTGGCCGTCACCACCAGCACGCACAGGATGCAGGTGATGTGGTAGAACAGGTAGCGGCCGGAGAGGGCGGGGAACAGGGACAGGGGCCAGGACAGGCACACCGCCGCGAAGAAGTACACGATATACGGCCCCACGGGCCCCGCGTCCAGCCGGAGGCTCCGGCGGCGCATTCCCCCCGCGATGGTGAGCAGGGCCAGCAGGATGTAGGCCATCAGGGCGTAGGCGTTGTTCCACTGTTCGTAGGGGATCACCATGATGGCCAGCATGAGCCAGCCCGTGACGGCGGGGACCTGCTCCCCCAGGCCGAACACCAGTTGGGCGGCGAAGCTGTCGTCCCACACCGGGCGGAGCTTCCGGTAGAGCCAGTGGAGCAGGGCGGCGGGCAGGTTGATCAGCAGGTTCAACCCCCGGCACAGCCGGCTGTCCCGCCAGGAGCGGGGCAGTACCCCGTCCTTCTCAAAGAAAAAATGGGCCAGGACGCTGCCGTGCCACCAGCGTTTCCACCAGGCGGCTATGGCCCGGACGCCCCGGGCCAGCAGGCTCCGGTCATACAGCCCGTACAGCGCGCCCCACAGCAGGACAAGGAACTGGCAGACGGCGCTGCCTTGGATCAGGTGCAATTGGATCACTTCCCTCGGTTTTTGATTCGGTAGAGCAGGGCCAGCAGGGTGTAGTGCCGCCCCAGCAGCAGGCTTGCCACCAGCTGCTTGTTGCCCGCCAGGCCCTTGGGCTTCAGGTTGGACATGGCCTGGGCCATCTCCGGCCCGGCGCACAGCTCCTTGAGATAGGCGGTCTTTTCCCCCGTGGATTTGGAATTGCCGGGGGCGAACTCGTTGCCCACGGCGATCAGCAGGCCCGCCCAGCAGGTGTTGTCCTTCCAGCCGGGGCACAGGCCGTCCAGCCCGTACCGCTTGACCAGGGCCCGCTTGCGCTCCAGGAACCGCTGGAACTCCTCCCGGTAGCGGGGCAGGTAGCGGCGGGTGACGGAGGCGGGGTTTTGCAGGTAGAGGTAGAGGGGCTCGTCCACCATGACCAGCTTCTGGGCGTGGAGGAAGTATTCCATGAGGAACAGCTCGTCCTCCAGGTAGGCCCCCTCGAACTCAATGCGGTTTTGCCGGATGATGTCCCGGCGGAACAGGAAGCGGAAGATGAAGCCGTTCAGCACCCCCTGGCCGAAGTCCAGCCGCTGGCCCAGCAGGGGCTTGACGATCCCCTCCTTCAGCCCGGCGGGGCCGTACACCCCGGCGGGCAGCACCCCGGCGCAGTCCTCCGTCCGCCCGTCGGGCCAGAGCAGGCGGTGCCCGCACCCGGCGGTGTCCGCCCCGGCCCCGGTGAGGGCGGCGTACAGCGTCTCCAGCAGTTCAGGCCGGAAGGAGTCGTCCGCGTCGCAGAAGGCGATGTATTCCCCCTGGGCGGCGGCGATGCCGTCGTTGCGGGCCCGGCTCACCCCGCCGTTCTCCTTGTGGATGACCCGCACCCGGCTGTCCTCCGCGGCCGCCTGGTCGCAGAGGGCCCCGCTGCTGTCGGGGGAGCCGTCGTCCACCAGGATCAGCTCCAGGTCCCGGAAGGTCTGGCCCAGAATGGAGCCGGTACAGGTTTTGAGAAAGGCTTCCGCCTTGTAGACAGGTACGATGACCGAAATAATGGGCATTTGTCCGCCCCCTTTTGTATAGGCTTTTAGTATTATATAGCGTCCGCCCCTTTCGCGCAAGTGTCTATTTGTTAAGAAATGCAAAAGAACCGCCGGACGGTTTTGGGCCGTCCGGCGGTTTCGCGACGCTTTGCGGGGGGGTGGGATCACTTGGCGGCCTTGTGGGCGGCCTTCCAGTCCCGGTTATACTTGTGCTCGTCGATCAGCAGCACCAGCACCACGTTCACCAGGGCCACCCCGGCGAACACGATGTAGGCCATGCGGATCTGGCCGCCGGTAATGCGCTGGACGATGCCGTTCACCGCGAAGCACAGGGCGGTGATAGCGCCCTGGATGGGGAAGATGACGGCGTTCACCTTGTCGAAGCCCTGCCGCCCGAAGATGGAGGTGGGCAGGGAGGTGGTAAAGTTGGCGGAGCCGCCGATGCCCATGGCGATCATGAACAGGGAGACGTAAACCAGCGGGGTGATGGTCATGCCGGTGGCGAAGTTCAGCAGCAGGGCGACGCAGTACCACACGCCGAAGCCGATCATGGTTTTCTTGGTGCCGATCTTCTCGTCGATGACGCCTACCAGCCAGGAGCCCACCACGCCGCCCAGGGCCAGCACGGTCATGATGTTCAGGGCGGTCTGCTGCTCGAAGCCGATCTCCACGTTGCGCAGCACCAGCTGGGTCATGACGCCCACGGAGCAGATCTGGAAGAAGCCGGTGGTGATGGCGGCCAGCCACAGCTCCTTGGTGGACAGCAGCTTGCCCACGGTCCAGCCGCTGTCGTCGCCGGCGCTGGTGTCATACTCCTCCTGGTACACCTTGTCGGAGACATTGTCCGGGTTCAGGCCCCGCTCCTGGGGGGTGTTGCGGATGAGGATCATGCCCAGGATGCCCAGCACGATGGCGGCGATGCCGATGGGTATGACCGCGCCGCCGATGGTTTTCAGGACGGTGGGGCCGATGAGGATGGACAGGAGCTGGACATAGAAGGCGGAGGCGAAGTTATGGCCCATGGTGGTGTAGCCCATGACGGCGCCCTTCTTCTTGGGGAACCAGGAGGCCACCAGGGTGCCGCCCGCCACGTAGCCCGCGGACATGATGCCGCCGTACACGAAGCACATGGACACGCAGTACAGCACGGTGTTGGGGGAGTTGAAGGCCAGGATGTAGGCCACGCCCGCCACGATGCAGCAGATGCCGGAGGTCAGGCGGGGGCCGATGCGCTGGTTGATCTGGCCCACGATGATGAAGAACACCACGCCCACCAGGCCGGCGATGGAGTTCAGGTTCATGATCTCGCCGTCCCCGGCGCCCAGCACGGCGGTGATGGCGGGGGCGGTGATGTTGGCCCCATCGTTACACATGCCCACGTACAGGAAGAACATCAGCAGGCAGTACAGGATGGTGACCCAGCCCCACAGGCCGAAGTTGAAGATGGATTTTTTGTTGCCGTCAGGAAGTTGGTTGACATTTTTCACGTTGGTTTCTCTCCTTACTCCAATTAAAATGTGCTGACACCGCCCGCAAACAGAGAAATAGAGGAGCGGGCAGGGAGGGGCGCAGGCGCCCCTTCAAGCAAGGCCGCGGCCTTGCTTGAAGCCACAATTACTTGCCGTAGAGCATCCGGATCAGGTACTCGTTCAGGTCGGCGTTCTCCTTGGCGATCTGCTCCGGGGTCCACTTCATGAAGCCCTCGCCGGACTTGAAGCCCAGCTTGCCCTCGTCCAGCATCTGCTTGAGGAGGGGGGAGGGCTCATGGGAGTCCTCCAGGTCCTTGAGGATGTAGTCGTGGATGTTGTAGGTCAGCTGGGTGCCCACCATGTCGGAGTTGGTGATGGGGCCCAGCTGGGGCAGGCGCAGGCCGAAGGCGTACTTCACGGCCTTGTCCACCGTCTCGGCGTCGGCGATGCCCCGCTCCACGATGGAGATGGCCTCCCGCCACAGGGCGTGCTGCATCCGGTTGGCGATGAAGCCGGGCACGTCCTTCTTGCAGAGTACCGGCTCCTTGCCTACGCTGGCCAGCACGTCCATGACGGTCTGGGCCACCTCGTCGCTGGAGGCGTCGGACTTTACCACCTCCACCAGGGGGATCAGGTGGCCGGGGTTCCAGAAGTGGGTGCCCACGAACCGCTCCCGGTGCTTCAGCTCGGCGGAGATCTCGGAGGGGCTCATGACGGAGGAGTTGGTGCAGAAGATGGTGTCCGGGCGGCAGCGCTCCTCCAGCTTGGCGAAGGTCTCCCGCTTGATCTTCATGTCCTCGAACACGGCCTCGATGACCAGGTCGGCGCTGGACACGATGTCGCTGTCCATATCGGTGGTGAAGGCGATCCGGCTCAGCCGGTCCTCCACATCGGCCTCGGTGAGGACGCCGTGTTCCACCAGCTGCTTGGTGTTGGTACGGATGCCGGCGTACACGTCGGTGGGGTACAGGTCGTACACGCCGATCTGGTAGTCCGGGTTGGAGGCGAACACGAAGGCGATGTTCTTGCCCATCATGCCGCCGCCGCAGATGAGAATATTTTTAATGTCCATGTGGGTTGGCGCTCCCTTCTATGTGATTATCGTTCCACCTCGAAGTAGTCCAGGTCCTGGGGGATGCGGGGGCCGTCCTGTTCGTACTCCCCCGCCCTGCCGCAGTCCGGGCAGTCGCCGAAGCGGTCCCCGAAGTCGGGGATGTCCTCTACGGCGTATTTGAACTTTTTGCCGCAGCCCGGGCAGTGGTAGTAGAAAAAGCCGGAGCCCCAGCTCATTTCTTCAGACCCAGGATCTCCCGGGCCTCGTCGGGGGTGGCCACCTCGCGGCCGAACTCCCGGATCACCCGGACGGCCCGCTCCACGAACTGGACGTTGGACTGGGCCAGCTGGCCCTTGGCGTACATGACGTTATCCTCCATGCCCACCCGGACGTGGCCGCCCATGGCGATGGCGCCGTACATCATCTCCATGGCGGAGTGGCCCACGCCGAAGCAGCTCCAGGTGGAGCCGGGGCACAGCTGCTCCATGGTCTCCTTCATGAACACCAGGTTCTTCATGCTGCCGGGGATGCCGTTGGCGCAGCCCATGCAGAACTGGAAGTGGAGGGGGGCCTTGAGGACGCCCTTCTTCAGGTAGTAGGCGGCGTTGGCGATCATGCCGGGGTCAAAGGCCTCGATCTCGGGCTTCACGCCCCAC
>CASTQR010000097.1 GCA_949451265.1 uncultured Eubacteriales bacterium
CTTCAAAAAGGCCACAGCGCACAGGAACCATATCAGCACGTTGCCTGTGACCGCCTCTTTGCTGGACGCCGCCACCTGGGCCTCCACCTCAGCTTCTGTGAGTGCAAGGGCCGGTGCGCACAAAATAGCCGCCAGCAGCAGCGCCAGCGGCAAAAGGGACAAAATTCGTTTTTTCATGGTCTACCTCCCGTCAAATGGACAGCGGGTTTGCAAGGAAGGCCCCTGCCATGCTGGTGAACAGCCGCAGGCACCAGGCGTTCATCAGCAGCAGGAAGATCTGCCCGGCGAACATCCGGCACCAGCTCTTGAAGATGTTGGACGTGGCCTGGGAAGCCCCCATGGCGAAGGCCACCGGAGCGGTGAACACCAGCACACCCAGCAGGACATACCGTTCCGCCGCCTCGCACAGCAGCTTCAAGTAGTTCCAGGCCAGGATCAGTACCAGGATGAGGACTATGAGGGCCACCGCCCCGTTAGCGCATACACCGATGATGGTGAGAAGCACTGAGCTGAAATCTGCGAAGCTCAGGCTGGGCAGGGCGGAGGTGAGTATCCAGCTGTACGGTGTGCCGCCGATATCCAGCGCCATGTCCACGATGTCGTCGGCGTACCACGCCAGGACGAGGAACAGGACGCATCGGATGGACAGCTTCACGGGGTCTTCCGCCTCTGTGCCGATGCCCAGACCGAAATTTTTGAACAGGTTCCACACTAAGATCAACAGAATTAGGCCGATGGCCAGGGCCACAAAGACCTCATACATGGTCTCCGCAGCCGGAAAGTAGCGCAGGAACACAGTCATGTCGCAGCCCAGAGCGCCCAAAATTGACGTGTTGATGAGATCCAGGCCGTGCATGACTTGTTCCGCCAGCCACTCTACGATGCCGTCTAAGATGCCCATGAGTTACGAGGGCGTCCACTGGCCGCCGGAGAAGAAGGGGGTGATGTAGGCCATGATGAAGCCCAGAGAGTTGAGGATCATCCAGGTGACGATGATGCGCTTCAGCCAGGAGCGGGCCTCCTGGGTGGAGCGGTCAGTGTGGCCGAAGTTGATCATCAGCAGGGCCACGGCGGCGGTGACCACGGCGGCGATGGTGGAGATGCCCAGGATCTGAGTGTAGACGTCCTTCATGATGTCGCTGGCCTTGGTCCAAATAGTGGTGTCAGCAAAGGCCGGACGGTACAGCAGTGGGGACAGGCTGGCCATGGTAAATCCGGCAAACAGCCAGCGGCCCAGGTCCGGTCCCCGGTTGGGAGCGTTCTGGGATGGAGTGGGATGTTGGGTCAAGCAAATTCCTCCTTTGTGTTTTGGGCAAAAACGAAGGCCAGCGCCCAGTTGTGGACACTGGCCTGACTGCCGCGAGACATGAAAAAAGACGCCCTCCGGCGTCTGTCTTACGGCCGTTTTCACTTGTGGTTACAGTTTTGAGCATGACCATCTTAACATATATGGATTTACGGTTCAAGGGCAAAACGCTGCCAATGTACTGCCAATCCCGTGCCATTCATCCGCCATCGCCCTCGGAGGGAAAAAAGAGTTCCAAAACTTCAAGATTATCTTGTGCGGTATAGCCCCACAAAACTGCGCTTAATGCAGTGATGGCCTCTTTTTGCCTACGATAGTAGGTTCGGAAACTGATGTCCCGAATATGTGGCTGAAGTTGCTCAATGACTTCCTCCGTGTTGCGGAATTGCTGAGGTGACAGGTAGGTGTAGTACAGTAACCAGTAGTAGATTTCTCCGCTTTTATGCCGAGTGCGAAGCAACTCCACTGCATTGTCCAGCAGGGTAAGCATCTTGTGGCTGCGTTCAATGCATTTTGCGTGGTGCTCCAGTTCGGTGCCCCCCAAATCGTCCCCGGCCAGGTAGATCGTATCCAGAAAGTCCTCAATGTTTGTTCCGTATTCCACATGGAATTGACTCCGTAGCCTTTGCACCGACAGCTCCAGGCTCCAGGTCACATCCCGGTACTTCCTCAACAGTTTCCGGGTATCGTGGTAGCGGGGATCGTCCCGTACATCACGTTCAACCTTCTTTTTCGCCATGGCAGAAACCTCCTTCACCTTCCACGGGCCTTGTGGAAATCTCGAATGTGTATGTCGGGATGCCGCTGGGACACAGCACGTCCATGCGGAATCGCCTAACCAACGTGTCCTTCTCAACGATACCTTGGCTGTCGCGGGACAAAGCATATAACTTATACGTCATCCGGGGGCATTTGGCACAGCCAACCCCTTGCAGCGCAAGGATTTGGAGCACTTTCTCCGCCATGAGTTCTTCATGCGGTTTTGAAACGATAACCGGGCCGTTTGAAACGCTGAGCAGGGGCTCTCCCGGCTCAATGTCCGGGGCCTGGAGCTGGATGTTCAGAGACATGGCCACCTCATCCTTGTCCACCATCACATCGGAGACCTGGAACATGGTGGACAGGTAGTTTTGCAGGTAGATGACCGTCCCGTGCCGGCCGGGGAAGGTGAGCAGGGCGATATGGCCAGCCCGCTCCAGCTTGCGTAGCACCCGGCCCACCGTGGCCTTGGACAGCCCCCACCGCTGGGCCAGTTCGGCATAGGACACCAGCGGGCAGCCGGTGCCGTTGCGCAGATAGGTCACCGGGCCGTTAAAGGAGCCCTGCACCTGTTCGTCCCGGTACACTGCTGAAATCCACAGATCCAGCAGGATATCCATTTCAGAGCACTTCTCCGCCCCCACCAGCTCCACGGCGGTGGAAACGGGCAGGAAGAAGAACCCGGTTTCCTTCTGGCAGGGGCAGTTGTAGTCCAGCACAGTGTTGTGCCGGTGCCAGTTGACAATTTTGTATTTGACCAGGTTTCCACGCCCCAGCAAGGAGTATTGGATCAGATGACGGTTCTGCATCGCAGCCAGCACCTCCAGCGTCTGACGCTTGGTGCGCAGCCGTAGGGTAGCGGTGAGCTCTCCCACCCGGCAGATCCATTCGCCGGGGTAGATGGTGTAAGTCAAGCCGTCGAGTCGCAGGTATGAGGTGCGGAAGTTGGCGTAAGAGCAAAGGACAGAAAAACAAAAAAGACCGGGGTGTCCGCTTGTGCGGACGCCCCGGTCGGCGATTAGGGTTTGAAGAAATTCTCGGTAGATGCGGCATCGCGGGTATGATACAAGCTGCTTGATTTGAAGCTGATATTCAGGCATATGTAGCAATCCTTTCAAAAAATATGTCGCAAGCTGTTGGAACCACTGAAAAGGAGATTTTGGACAATTGTGTGTAATGCAGTCATATCAACGGTTTGAGGTGTATTGTCCTAATCACACCTTAGCAGGGGCCATGGCCGCCCCCATGTTGTTGGCGTCCTTGATCCCCTTGTCCTTCACCCGGCCGATGGTGACCCGGGCGACGCGGGGGCCGGGGCGCTTCTGGTTCGTCACCACCACCGCCCCGGCGGCGGTGGCCGTCCACTGGGCGGTGGGGGTGCGCTGGCTCCCGTACTCCAGGGGGGTGCGGTACTGCCGCTCCGCGGAGCAGAAGTGGGAGGAGGTGGCGGCGGCGGCGTAAGTCCCGTACCCGCCGCTGAGGAGGAGGGCGGCTAAGGCCAGGCTCTCCCCCATGGTGGAGCAGGCCCCGTACAAGCCCAGGAAGGGCACGTCAGCGGCCCGGGCGGCGTAGCCGGAGCCGATGCACTGGTTCAGCAGATCCCCCGCCAGCAGGAGATCCAGGTCGGTAGTGTGCAGGCCCGCCCGCTTCAGGGCCGCGTCCAGGGCCAGGCCCTGCATGGCGGACTCCGCCTGCTCCCAGGTCTTGGCGCCGAATTTGTCGTCCTTGCAGGTGTGGTCGAAGTGGCGCCCCAGGGGGCCGGAGCTCTCCTTGTTCCCGGCGGCGGAGCCGAAGCCGAGGATCACGGGGGGCTGACCGGGCTGGAAGGTCTGCCGCCCCAGCTTTGTGTTTTCCATGGATGTGACTCCTTTGGCGTGGTTTGCCCATAGTGTGCCCGGAAGGCGGAGCTTCATACATGGGAAAACTGTGACACTTCGGGGACTTTGTATCTGGCAAACCGGGCAGAATAGTGGTATAATCTCCTTCGGAATTTGTGAGGAGGGATCCCCATGCCCGAAGAAGCCCGCTCGATTGGATACATCTGCCCCGTCTGCGGGCAGTCCGTCATCGCCCGGCGCACCCCCTTCCAGCTGTGCGCCGGGGACAGCGTCCTGCCCTGCCCCTGCGGCAAGTCGGAGCTGCGCTTTGCCCAGCTGGGCGACCGGTGCGAGGTCGCCGTGCCCTGCCTGCTGTGCGCCCGGGATCACACCGCCGTCTGCTCCAACAACGCCCTGGTGGGCCGGAAGCTGCTGGCCCTGTCCTGCCCCAGGTCGGGGCTGGGGTGCTGCTATATCGGCGAGGAGGGCCCGGTGTTCCAGGCCATGGAAAAGCTGGAGCGGGCGGTGGACAAGCTGCGGACGGACGACGCCGCAGAGCGCCGGGGATCCTTCCTCAACGACACGGTAATGGCGGAGGTGCTGGAGGAGCTGCGGGACATCGCCCAGCGGGGCGGGGTGTCCTGCGGGTGCGGCTCCAGGGACTACGGCGTGAAGGTGGGGTACACGGCGGTGGATCTGGTATGCGCCGCCTGCGGGGCGGCTTTGCGGCTGCCTGCCGCCGCGCCGGAGGATCTGGACGATCTGTGCGCCCGGTACACCATCACAATCCCCGGAAGGAAGGAATAGCGCGATGAGTACCTTTTACGAAGGACAGTTCCGGGTGGACTCCCGGGACGTGGACCTGTTCAACCAGTGCCGTCCGTCGGCGGTGCTGGGCATTTTGCAGGAGGCCGCCACCAGGGCGGCACTGGAGCTGGGGGCCTCCGGGCCGGAGATTCTGGAGAAGTATAATTGTTTGTGGATGGTCACCCGGAGCTGGGTGGAGCTGGATGCCCCCCTGCGGTGGAACGACCTGATTGACGTAAAGACCTGGCACCGGGGGGCCTCCGGCGTGTCCTCCTACCGGGACTTCGACCTGTTCCGGGAGGGGAAGCCCGTGGGCCAGGGCACCACCATCTGGGTGATGGTGGACGCGGACAGCCGGAAGCTGTTCCGCATGAAGGATCTGACCGAGTTCCAGGGCACCGACGGCGGGGCGCTGAATAAGTCCGTGAAGCTGCGCCGCATCCCCATGCCGGAGGCGTTTGATCACCGGGTGCGCCGGGATCTGCGCTACTCCGACACCGACATCAACGGCCACGTGAACAACATCCACTACGCCGACTTCGCCTGCGACAGCCTCCATTTGGAGGAGCTGGGGAAGGGGAAATATGTGCGCTCCCTGCAAATCGGGTACGTGAACGAGTGCCAGGCGGGGGAGACCATCTGGGTGGATACTGCCGCCCGGGGGGATGAGCTGCTGGCCCGGGGGGAGGGGGACGACGGGACGGAGCGGTTTGAGTTTTCCCTGACCCTGGCGGATTTATAAAAGCAAGGCCCCCCGCGATCAGGGATCGCGGGGGGCTTCTTCAAATTTTCTTAACCCGGCCTTTAGGAAGCCTTGACCCCGGCGCGGTACAATGGGCACGTCGGATGGGGAGAGCTCATCCCAACAATGCCGCGATTGGAGGACATGACGATGAAAAAAACAGGGTTTCTTTGGCTGGGCGCCGCCGCTGTGGTGATTGCGGGGGCCATCCTCTGCTGGACGATTTTCTTCAGCAATTTCCGGGATACCGCCTACTACACCCAGGTGGACAACACGAAGATCTCCCGGCATGGGGGGCAGGGGGCGATTGACCTGTCCGGCAGCGGCGGGATGGAGTTCTCCTATACCCTGCCCAGCTATGATGAGAAGGGCGGGGAGAAGGACGTCACCTTCGGCGTGTCCCGGGAGCTGCGGGAGGGGGCGTTCCTCTGCCTGACGGTGCGGCCCGGGCGGGGCGTGATGACCTGGGCGGAGGTGCGGTATGACGAGCTGCCCCCGGCGGTGCGGGAGCATTTTACCGCGCCGGCGGATTGACAGAAAAAGCCCCGCAGTCCACGGACTGCGGGGCTTTTCACGCTTGTAATGCGGGGCCGGTCTCAGCAGATCCCCTGCCACAGCATGGCGTCCGCCACCTTCAGGAACCCGGCGATGTTGGCCCCCGCCTGGATGTTCCCCTTCATGCCGAACTGCTCGGCGGCGGCGGCACAGGCGGCGTAGATGCCCTCCATGATGCCCTTCAGCTTGGCGTCCACCTCCTCGAAGGTCCAGCTCAGCCGCTCGCTGTTCTGGCTCATCTCCAGGCCGGAGGTGGCCACGCCGCCGGC
>CASTQR010000098.1 GCA_949451265.1 uncultured Eubacteriales bacterium
TAGAGGTTGTAGGCGTCGGTGTTCAGCTCGGCCTCGATGGCGGTGCCCTTCAGATCCACGGCGTAGTCCTTCCAGTCCTTCACGCCGGCGGTGTTGCCGATGACGAACAGGGTGGGGGCCTCGGTCTTGTCCATCTCAGCGATGAGGGTCTGGCTGTAGGTGCCGGCGGCGGCGGTCACCACCTGGACGGGCACGCCGGTCTTTTCGGTGTAGGCCTTGGCCAGGTCCTGGGCGGTGCCGTCCAGCTCAGGCTTGAAGTTCAGCCAGTAGACGCGGCCCTCCCCGGCGGGGGGGTTGTCCTCGGGCTTCTGGGTCTCGGTGCCGGACTTGGTTTCTTCGGGCGGGTTGGTGTTTTCGGCGTTGGGCTTGCTGGTGCAGCCAGCAAGCAGCATGGTCATGGCCATGCTGAGAGCCAATACCAGCGCAAAGAGCTTCTTTGTCATGTTCGTTTCCTCCTAAAAGTTTGGTACCGGATGCTGGAAAGGTTTCCGGTAAGGTTACCGGGAACGTTTCCAGCTCCCTGTGCCACTATCATAAACGTTTTTGTCCGGTTTGGCAAGAGAATCTTTTCCAATTCACGCAAGTTTAGAGGAATCACAAAAAAATCATGCCCAGCTTTGTGGAAAATCACCATGGCGGGGGGCGGGGCTAAGCCCGGGCTTGCGTTATCTGGGAGGATTTGCTATACTGGGCTTCCAGTCCATCGGGCCGGAAATTTTATGCAGGAGGGGATTTTCATGTCTAAATACACAGGCACCCAGACCGAGAAAAATCTGATGGCGGCCTTCGCCGGGGAGTCCGAGGCCCGGAACAAGTACACCTATTTCGCGTCCAAGGCCAAGAAGGAGGGCTTCGAGCAGATCGCGGCCCTGTTCCTCAAGACGGCGGACAACGAGAAGGAGCATGCCAAGCTCTGGTTCAAGGAGCTGGACGGCATCGGCACCACCGCCGAGAACCTGGCCGCCGCCGCGGACGGGGAGAACTACGAGTGGACGGATATGTACGAGGGCTTCGCCAAGACCGCCGAGGAGGAGGGCTTCCCCGAGCTGGCCTCCCGGTTCCGCCTGGTGGCCGCCATCGAGAAGCACCACGAGGAGCGCTACCGCGCCCTGCTGAAGAACGTGGAGCTGGCGGAGGTGTTCGCCAAGAGCGAGGTCAAGGTGTGGGAGTGCCGCAACTGCGGGCACATCGTGGTGGGGGAGAAGGCCCCCGAGGTCTGCCCCACCTGCAACCACCCCCAGTCGTATTTTGAGGTTCACGCGGAAAATTACTAAAACAAAACGGGTACACAGCGGAACGCGCGGGGCCGTCCGGGAGGGCGGGCCCGCGCGTTCGCATGGTTTCCAGATTCCGGGGCATACTGTCCCCGAGGTGAAGCGCATATGGACATGAACAACCAGGAGTACAATAAATACGTCAGCAGCCGGGCGGATCCGTCGCCGTTGTGGAAGGACCTGCTGTGGGCCTTCTGCGTGGGGGGCGGTATCTGCGCCGGGGGGCAGGGGCTCATGGCCCTCTACCAGTCCCTGGGGGCGGACAAGGAGGCGGCGGGGACGTGGGTGTCCGTCACCCTGATCTTTCTGGCCTCCCTCCTCACGGGCTTAGGCGTGTTCGACAACATCGCCAAGTATGCTGGGGCGGGTACCCTGGTGCCCATCACCGGGTTTTCCAACGCCATGGTGTCCCCGGCGCTGGAGTTCAAGAGCGAGGGGCTGGTGACGGGCACCGGGGCCAAGCTGTTCACCGTGGCGGGGCCGGTGCTGGCCTACGGGATCTCGGCCGGCGTGATCTACGGGATTATTCTTTACGTGCTGGGACTGTACTGAGCAGAGGAAAAGCGGACGGGATTGGAAAGCCCCGCCCGCTTTCCCTTTGCGCCGGGAGGAAATCTGTGGTATACTGTTCTCACCTCAAAGGACAAAGGAGAACGTTATGGATCACATCATTGACCTGCTGGCCCAGGAGCTTGACCGCCCCCGCCAGCACATTGAGAACATCATCGCCCTGCTGGACGAGGGGAACACCGTCCCCTTCATCGCCCGCTACCGCAAGGAGCTCCACGGGGCCATGGACGACCAGCTCATCCGGCAGCTGGCCGACCGTTTGCAGTACCTGCGCAATTTGCAGGATCGCCGGGACGAGGTAAAACAGGCCATCGAGAACCAGGGCAAGCTGACGGAGGAGCTGTCCTCCGCCATCGACGCCGCTGTGACGCTGGCGGAGGTGGAGGACCTTTACAGGCCCTACAAGCAGAAGCGCCGCACCCGCGCCACCATGGCGCGGGAGAAGGGCCTGGAGCCCCTGGCGGCCCTGGCCTTTGGGAGCGGCCCCGCCGTGGACATGGAGGCCGAGGCCCAGGCGTACATCGACCCCGAGAAGGGCGTGGAGACGGTGGAGGACGCCCTCCAGGGAGCGTCCGACATCATCGCCGAGTGGATTTCCGACGATGCGGATATCCGTAAGCTGCTGCGGGAGCTGTACCAGCGGCGGGCGCTCATCACCTCCAAGGCGGCGGCCAAGGAGCCGGAGGACTCCGTCTACCGCCTCTACTACGAGTTTTCCAGCCCCGTGTCCAAAACCCAGGGGCATCAGATTCTGGCCATGAACCGGGGGGAGCGGGAGGAAATCCTGAAAGTCTCCGTGGAGATGGACCGGGAGACGGCGCTGGTGGCCCTGCGCCGCAAGGTGGTGCCGGGGCGGGCGGCTATGGAGTTCGTGAAAGCCGCCGCCGGGGACGCCTACGACCGCCTCGTCGCCCCCTCCCTGGAGCGGGAGCTGCGCTCCGACCTGACGGACAGGGCCAACGAGGGGGCCATCGGGCAGTTTGCCCTGAATTTGAAGCCCCTCCTCATGCAGCCCCCGGTGAAGGGCTTCGTCACCATGGGGCTGGATCCCGGCTACCGCATGGGTTGTAAGGTGGCGGTGGTTGACCCCACCGGCAAGGTGCTGGACACCACGGTAGTCTACCCCACCCACGGCGAGCGGGGGAAAAACGAGGCCATCGACAAGCTGGCTGTCTTAATCCGCAAGCACAAGGTGGCCCATATCGCCATCGGCAACGGCACCGCCAGCCGGGAGACGGAGCAGATGGCGGTGGAGCTCATCCGCAAGGTGGGCGGCGGCGTCAGCTACGCCATGGTGAATGAGGCGGGGGCATCGGTCTATTCGGCCTCCAAGCTGGCGGCGGAGGAGTTCCCCGACTTTGACGTGAACCTGCGTTCCGCCGTGTCCATCGCCCGCCGCCTCCAGGACCCCCTGGCGGAGCTGGTGAAGATCGACCCCAAGTCCATCGGCGTGGGCCAGTACCAGCACGACATGCCCCAGGCGAGGCTGGGCGAGGCCCTGGACGGCGTGGTGGAGGACTGCGTCAACGCGGTGGGGGTGGACGTGAACACCGCGTCGGCCCCCCTGCTCACCCGCGTGGCGGGGCTGAACGGCACCACGGCGAAAAACATCGTGAAGTACCGGGAGGACAACGGCCCCTTTACCACCCGGAAGCAGATTTTGAAGGTGCCCAAGCTGGGGCCGAAAGCCTTTGAACAGTGCGCCGGCTTCCTGCGGGTGCCGGAGAGCAAGTCCCCCCTGGACAACACCGCCGTCCACCCGGAGAGCTACGGCGCGGCGGAGAAGCTGCTGGCCCTGTGCGGCCACGATATGGCGGACGTAAAAGCCGGGAAGCTGGGTGATTTGAGGGAGCAGATCGCCGCCTGCGGCGAGGACAGGGCGGCGGCGGAGTGCGGCGTGGGGGTGCTCACCCTCCGGGACGTGGCCGCCGAGCTGATGAAGCCGGGGCGGGATCCCCGGGACGAGCTGCCCGCCCCGGTACTGCGCACCGATGTGCTGGACATGAAGGATCTCAAGCCCGGCATGGAGCTGAAGGGCACGGTGCGCAACGTCATCGACTTCGGGGCCTTCGTGGACATCGGCGTCCACCAGGACGGGCTGGTGCACATCAGCCAGATCTGTAACCGCTACATCAAGCACCCCTCGGAGGTGCTGAGCGTGGGGGACGTGGTGACGGTGTGGGTGAAAGAGGTGGACGAGA
Organism: uncultured Eubacteriales bacterium; assembly: GCA_949451265.1. The sequence goes on from CASTQR010000098.1 coordinate 4,046, forward strand.
AGAAGAAGCGCATCTCCCTGACCATGAGAAAAGATAAGCTGAAAATCTAAAGTTTTTTCAAAAAACCTCTTGACTGTGAAGGAACTTGACAGATTATCATGCCCCTGGGAGGTGGTTCTATGACCATCAAGGAACTGGAACAAAAGACGGGCATGGCCCGGGCCAACATCCGCTACTATGAGGGGGAGGGCCTGCTGTCCCCCAAGCGGCTGGACAACGGCTACCGGGACTACTCCGAGGAGGACGCCCGGACGCTGGAAAAGATCAAGCTGCTGCGGCAGCTCCAGCTGGACATCGACACCATCCGCAAGGTGCAGGAGGGGACGCTCACCCTGGATCAGGCCCTGTTCGTCCAGGAGACGAAATTGGAGGGCGACCGCCTCCTCATCGAGCGGGCGGCGGCGGTGTGCCGGGAGCTGGGGCAGTCGGGGGTGGAATACGCCGCCCTGGAGCCTAAGCCCTACCTGGCGCGGCTGGAGGGGGCGCCCCCGTCCCGGCCCATCCTGCCCAACCCGCCGCCCCCCACCCCCAGGGAGGAGGCGGAGCGGGACGACACCCCCCAGGCGTGCTACCACCCCTGGATGCGGTTCTTTGCCCGTGCGCTGGACATGGCGCTGTACAACACCCTGATCAACCTGCTGTGGCTGCTGATCTTCCGGGATCAGAGCTTCCTCCGCCTACAGACGGCCAACCCGCTCACCACCATCCTGACCAGTGTGGCGCTGCTGGCCCTCACCCTGGCGCTGGAGCCCCTGTGGCTCCACTTCTGGGGCTGGACGCCGGGGAAATGGGTGTTCGGCCTGAAGCTCCGGGACAAGGACGGGGGCAGGCTGCCCATCTCCTGGGGCATCGACCGGAGCAAGACGCTGGCCTGGGAGGGCTACGGCTGGAACATCCCCTTTTACGACCTGTACCGCTTCTGGAAGTGCCGCCAGGATGCCCTGAACGGCTGGAGCGGGGACTGGAACAGCGGGCGGTGCCTGCGCTACACCAAGGAGGAGCGGCGGTTCAGCGCCCAGATCTTCGTAGGGGCCCGGATCGCCCTGGCGGCCCTGCTGCTGGCGGCAGCGCTGTGGAGCATGGTGCCCCCCAGCGGGACGATGGCGGACATACCGGGTCTGGCCCGGAACTACAACCACTGTCTGCGGGTGCTGGAGTACGGCGGCGAAACCGCCATCCCCAGCCTGGACGAGCAGGGCCAGTGGGTGGAGCGGGAGCAGTCCGGCGGCGGCGTGGTGATCAATCTTTTTGGGGACACCACGGAGTACGAAAAGCTGGCGTACACCCTGGGCGGCCCGCTGGGCGGGGTGACGTCTGTAACCCTCCGCATGGCCAGCCAGGACAAGGCGGTGGGGGGCTGTACCCGGGAGTACCTGATGCTGCTGTCCCTGTGCCGCTCGGCGGGGGAACTGAACCTGCTGAACATCCTGCCCGCCCAGCGGGACGCCGCGGCGCTGCTGGACCGCTGGGAGGACTTCGACCAGGACTTCCTGGGCGTCCACGTGAGCCAGCGGGTGGAGGCGGTGGGCTACGAGCGCACCAACGCCTTCGGCGCGGTACTGTGGTGCGAGGACGAGAGCATCCCCCACCACTGCGAAAAAACGGTGACTTTTACCGTCCGCCTGGTGGACGGGGCGTTCTCGCCCGCGCCCGGACAGGCGGAGCAGGGTGGATAAAAAAGGAGGGGCCAGCCATGGCCGGAACACTGTATTTAGTGCCCACCCCCATCGGCAACCTGGGGGACATCAGCCGCCGGGCGGCGGAGACACTGGAAACGGCGGATTTCCTCGCCGCCGAGGACACGAGGGTGACGGTGAAGCTGCTGAACCACCTGGGGATCAAGAAGCCCATGGTGACCTACCACCGCCACAACTGCGGCACGGCGGGCCCCGCCATTCTCCGCCGCATCCAGGACGGCGAGACCTGCGCCCTGGTGACGGACGCGGGCACCCCCGCCGTCTCCGACCCCGGCGAGGAGCTGGTGGCCCTGTGCGCCGCGGCGGGGGTGGAGGTGATCTCCCTGCCCGGGCCCTGCGCACTGACGGTGGCGTTGTCGGTGTCCGGCCTGCCCACCGGGCGGTTCACCTTCGAGGGCTTCCTCCCCCTGAACAAAAAAAACCGCCGCGCCCGGCTGGAGGGGCTGGCGGCGGAGGAGCGCACCATGATCTTCTACGAGGCCCCCCACAAGCTGCGGGCCACCCTGGA
>CASTQR010000099.1 GCA_949451265.1 uncultured Eubacteriales bacterium
CTGCCTTGCAACTCTCTTTTTGGTAACTTCTGGTTAACTTAATGGCATTGCTCACGGTGAGACGCATTTCGTAGGGGGTATTAGGGGGATTCCCCCCTAACAAGGGTCATTTGTGCTACCAAATGACATACTTGCTTGGACAGCGCCGCACGCGGCGCTGTCTTGGCAGGGCTACCGGGCAGGGGGCTTTTTCGGGCGGCGGGATCGCTGCTTCAGAAGTGGGGATGATGTCAGCTTTCTTTTCCATACCGCTCCGCGCTGTCCCCGCCGCCGTAGTCCGGGGAGAGGTATTTTTCCTCGAACTCGGCGGGGGTGTAGTACCCGGCCCCGGTGTCCATCACCAGCTCCCCCAGCTGCAAGTCGCGGGGGCCGTCCGACAGTACGGGGATGGGGACAGGGGTGAGCACCGAGGCCAGAAATCGGCCATCCCGCCCCTGGAGTTCGTAGAGGGACATTCCTGGATAGATGTCCTCCGGGTCGATGGGGGTGTTGGTATACAGCGCGGGGACGCCGAAGATTTCGATTTCCCTCATGCGCTCCGGGATGCTGTTGGGGTTTTCCATGTGGTTAACCTCACTTTCGCTTTGCTTTTTTGGATTTTCGATGGTGATTATTCTGAGGGGTCTGGGATAGTTCCTGTTCCGGGTTCCGCTGGGGCGGCTGGATGGTGTCGATGATTTCCCCAGCGGTGGTGTGTATGATGTCCAGGGATGCTTTCAGTTCGTTCAATTCCCGGCCCCGGCTCCACCCGGCCACGTAGCCAAAGGAATAGTCCGAAGTGTCGATGCCGAAATGCTGGCATACCACATAGGCCACGCTCTCGGCCTCCACTTCCTTCTCATGCCGCTGCTTGGGGTGATCTGTCAAAAAGTCCGGGGGATGGAGTTTACCGTGGGCAATTTCATGGATCATGGTTTTAAGGGTCTGTACTTGGCTCATGCCCGGTTTTATCACGATCCGGCCCTCCATGTGGCTGGCGTAGCCCTTTGCCGTTCCTGGGACGGCCCCAAACATAATGGGCAGAGCTTGGTGGGGCGGCCCTGGCCCTGCTTGACACGCTCCACCAAACCGATCCCCTTCTTTTTGTCCAGCTCGGCCAGCAGCTTCATAGCCTTGTCCCGTCCGCAGCACATATCCTCACATATCTCGTCTACGGTGTAGTAGATATAGACGCGCCCGCAGTCGTCGTACCAGTTGTTTTTCGCGGACAGGCCCATACGATCCAGCAGCATACCATAAAGAAGTTTGGCGTCTGTGGAAACGTGCTTGAATTTTGGGCCTGTAATCAGTAGGCGGGGAATTTTGAAGTATATAAATTCTTCTGATTCTGCGCCGTAAAAATAATCGGACAAAATGACTTCCGGCATAGGTAGGCCCTCCTTTGGGGTAAGAAAAAAGCGCGATGTAAGCCATCGCGCTTTTTCCGGGGCATTAAATTGTGTCACATTGGCATGGTTTTTCGGTAACCGCCTGTTTCTCTATCGAGTTTTGTATGGTTCTTTATCAACCATGCCCTTGAGCCGGGGGGCTTTTTTATTGCTTGAAGCTGTCTCAGCGAACCTGATTAGTCGAGGATGTACGCTTCGCCACGTTGTCCGTATCGCTGGAAGCCGAACAGAAGCAGTTGAAAGCGGCTATCCCAGAGATGGAAGCCAGCTTGGATACCACCACAGACAAGGCCGCTGACTTGCAGCGGTTCATTGAGCGGGCCAGACAGGTGACCCGGCTGACGGAGTTGACGCCTGAGATCGTCCATGAGTTCATTGAAAAAATCGTGGTGTCCAAGCCCGACAAGGTGGACGGCAAGCGGCATCAGAGGGTGGACATCCACTACAACACCATTGGTCTGTGGTGTGCCCCGTCCCCGGAAAAAATGGAGAAGCTGTTCCAGAAACATCTTGCAGCCCAACGTAAAAAGACAGCGTAGCCACAGCTACACCGTCCCAATAGATAGAATTTCTTTACAGGTTAGCCGAAAGGCCGACACTTCTTTACGGAGTGTCGGCCTTACGGGTGGTTTTGTTTTTCCCACGTCTCAAGAATAAAACCGGTTGGAGTTCAGCAGCTTCTCCTTCTGCACCAAGGTAATCGTATCCGTAATATCCTTGAGGAACACATAAAACAGCCGGTGCTCCTCCCCCCACTTGGAGGTCTCCAAATGCCCCACATCATCCACCCAGCGGATTTCCCCGTCCCGGCGGATGATCCGGTACCGCACATAATCCATATTGCTGGCGGAGTTTCGGATCTGATGGGCTATCTCCCACTCCACCCGGGCCAGATCCTCCGGATGAACCATCCCCCGGAAGGAGCAGTGCACCAGCTCCATCAGCTCCGTCATGGTTTCGCAGCCGAACAGCTCCATAATGGCCGGGTTGGCGTACAAAATCCGCTCGTCCTCAATGGCCCGGTAGATGAAAAAGGCGTCCGACAGGTTGGCCAGGGACTCCGCCATCCGCACCTGCTGGCGTTCCTCCTCCTCCCGCATGATCTTGTCGATGCTCTGGACGGTGACAATGGCGGTTTTCGGCTTCCCGTTTTCCCGCTCGCTGATGGTCACGCTGGTGAGGCACCACTCGTCCGGGCTCTCCCGCCCGCTCCGGCGGTAGCGGTAGTCCACCGAGTTCTCCGTCTCCAGCGCGGCCCGCAAATGGCCGATGGACAAAAATTCCCGCACGTTCTTCTCATCGTACTTCAGGATTTTCCCTGTGCCAAAATGCCGCTCCACCATGGCGGAGTAGTTCCCCCGCTCGGTGACGCTGGTTTCGTCGGGATAGATCATCCGGCAGTAGTTGTCCTGGATCTGGAGGTGGTACACCTCCCGGTAGGCCAGCACCATGCTGTTGAAGGCCCCCTCGTAGATCTGCCGGTTGGTCACGTCCCGCAGCAGGCAGGCCACATAGCCGTAATCGTGCTGGAACAGGGTCATCTGGAGGTAGTGCCCGGACACGGAGCTGTAGGTGAAATGCTCCACCGTCTCCCCCAGGAAGGCCGCCTGGTACGCCTTGCGCAGCAGCCGCTTGGAATCGTCCTTGAAGGCTTTCAGGATCAGGGCGCGGATAAAGCGGGGATCGCCGCCGCACATCCGCTCCATCCTCCGGTTGATGTACACGATCTCGTAGTCAACGGGCTCCCCCTCCTGATCCAGCAGAATTTTGGACAGCCCGAACCCGCAGGGCAGGGTGCCGTAATACTGCTCCAGCTGGTTGCGCTCCAGATCGGGCAGCCGCGCCGCGGGCAGCTCCGACCGGGCCTGGGCCTTCCGCTTCTCCCGCAGGGCGGTGACGTCCTCCGAAGCCATGAAATAGATCCGGTGGCCCTCCTTCTCCCGCAGGAAAAATACCTTGAGCTTGAGCCACAGCACCTTGCCGTCTACCCGCAGGTAGTGGATATTCCCCTCCGCGCCGCCAGGCCGCCGCTCATAGGCCCGCTCGAACAGCTCCAGCAGCAGCGGGCGGTCGTCATCCCGGACACTGCTCCAAACCTTCTGGCTCATGTCCGCGTTGTCCGACACGTCCAGGCCGGTCATCCGGTAGTACTGCTCGTTCACCCGGGTGAGCTCCACCTGCCGCCCATACACGTCGCAGATGGCCACAGGCCCCAGCACGTGGTTGAGAATCGTGTCGGTGAACAGGTTCCCGTCCATCAGCTCCCGCACATGGAGGGCCTCCACCTGCTTGCAGTGCAGCCCCGTGAGATCCAGACGCCGCTCGTCGGCCAGCAGGTTCTCGAACTGGTCGATGGGCAGGGGCCGGTAGTAGTAGTACCCCTGGGTGTACCGGCACCCCATCCCCCGCAGGACGCTCTCCTGCCGCTGGGTCTCCACGCCCTCCACAATGATGGGCATACCCAGCAGCCGCGCCATGTTCACAATGGACTCCAGGATGCCGATGCCCTTCTGCTCGTTTTCCTCCGTGATCTCCAGGAAGCGCATATCGATCTTCAGCACGTCCACCGGGATGCTTTTCAGCATATTCAGGGAGGAGTAGCCGCTGCCAAAGTCGTCCATCATCACCAGGAAGCCGTCCTGCCGCAGGCGGTCCACCATCTCGTTGATGGCCAGATCCTCCTCAGTGCAGGCGCTCTCGGTAATCTCCGCCTTGATGTATTTGGCGGGAAGGCCGTATTTCTCCAGCAGCCCCTTCAAACAGGCGGGCACGTCCATGGCCATGATGTCGATCCGGGAGATGTTGATGGAGATGGGCACCGGCTCATAGCCCCGGTCGATCCAGCTGCGCAGCCAGCGGCACACCTTTTCCCACACCTGCTGGTCCAGCAGGTACACAGCTCCGCAGCGCTCCAGCACAGGGATAAACTTCCCCGGCGGGATCAGCCCCTTCTCCGTGTGGTTCCACCGCACCAGGGATTCCGCCCCCACCACCTTGCCGGAGGTGATGTCGCACTGGGGCTGGACGTAAAACGTGAACTCATCCCGGGCCAGCGCCCCGGTGACCTCGGACAGCAGGTTCATCTCCTCCTCCAGCTCCCGCTCCATCCCGGGATCGTAGCGGACGATGGGGCTGCGGGAGGTGGCCTGGTCAAGGGCCAGGGTGGCCCGGTCCAGGTGGGCTTCCGGGGAGAGCCCCGGATCGTCGATGGGGCTGACGCCGAACACCGGGGTGACGTTGATGGCCTTGCCGATCTGGGAGATCTCCTCCGCGATCCGGCTCCAAAGCTCCTCCACCAGCTCCATCCGCCAGGGCAGGATGACGCAGAAGTCGTTCCGCTGGAAATATCCGGCTGCGCCGCCGTATTCCCTGCAGACCGCCTCCAAGTGTTCCGCGATCTGCCCCAGGAAGCCATCGGCCATCTCCCGGCCGTAGAGCTTCTTGAACATCCGGAAGTGCAGGATGTCGATGGCGGCAATGCACCAGGCGTTGGGCTGGGCCCGGGCCAGCAGCCGCCCCGCCTCCTCCATAAAGCCCTGCGGCAGAAGCAGTCCCGCCAGGGCCTCCTGCCCCGGACACGGACAGTTTACCGTTCTCTCTTGTTCCATGATCCATTCCCCCTATGTTTTCATGGAGTCTATCCGGTTGACGGCTATCCAGCGGCTTATCCGCTCATAGTCAAATTGCACTATAACTTCCAAGTCCTGTCAATTGTTTTTGCCTATTTCTACAAACCCCTTCCTAATGGATCAGCGTCCGGATCGAAACGCGCCCCCATCGGTGCGATGGGGGCGCGTTTCGCGCTTCTTACCAGAACCACTTGCCGGCGTCCCGGGACTCCAGCACGTCCAGCATGGCGGACAGCATTTCCGCCGCCTCGCCCCGGCTCAGCGTCCCGGACAGGTCGGCCCCGCCGGACAGCACCGACACCGCCTCCATGTTCACCGCCGACTGGTAGGCCCAGGCGGGCACGGTGTCCTTGGAGAAGGCGGCGGACGCGGCCACATCCCCCGTCTCCAGCAGGCGGTCGATGATCACCGCCGCCTGGCCGCAGGTGACGGGGCCGTTGGCGTTGAACACCACCTGGCCCGCTTCATTGGAGCTGCCCTCCACGGTGCCCTGGATCAGGGCGGCGGACACGTAGCCCTTGGCCCAGGCGGAAATATCCCCATCGTCATAGAACCCGGTGAGGGACACGTTCTCCAGCGGAGCCGCCCCCGCGGCGGTCATGGCCATCGTCAGGAACTCCTCCCGGCTGAACACGCCCTCCGGCTCGAAGCAGTACAGGTCGCCCACCCGGCGGCCGGTGTATACCCCCGCCTCCGCCAGGCGCAGGGCGGCATAGTGGGCGGAATTGCCCTCCAGGTCGGAGTAGGTGACGGCGGTTTTCTGCTTCTCAATGGTGATCTTCACCGTGGCGGGCTCGGACTGGTTCCCCTTGTCGTCGATGGCCACATAGGTGAAGCTGTCCTTGCCCTTCTTGCCCTCGTAGGGGGTGTACCAGAAGGCAGCGGGGTCGTTTTCGTCCATAGTGACCTGCCCCCGGGCGGGGCTGTCCACCACCTGGAAGGTGACAAGGTCCCCCTCCGGGTCCACGGCGGCGAAGCGGCTGGCGATGGCTACGCCCTTGTAGGTTTTCAGTGTCAGGTTTTCCGCGATGGGCGGGTTGTTCTCCACGTCTGCGGTGGAGCTGGTCAAGGCCATGGCGGGCAGGGCCAGCGCCCCGGCCAGACACAGGGAAAGGATTATGATGCGGGATTTCACGGGGAAAGCCTCCTCTTTTTAGAATGTGAGGATAGCTTTGACGGAACCGCGCAAAAATATGCGGGCG
>CASTQR010000100.1 GCA_949451265.1 uncultured Eubacteriales bacterium
ACCGTCTGGCCCTCCCACTCCAGCACGTAGCTGTACTGGTAGGCGGGCAGGCCGCATATCTCATCCTTGGTAAAGTATCGGTCGGTGATGGCGGGCTCGCTGCCGTACTGCTCCTTCCAGGCGGCGGCGATGGTCTCCCTGGCGATGTCGGCGGTGATGGCCTTGAAGGCGGCGTTGGCGGTGCCCGCCTTGGCGGTGACCTTCAGGTTCACGTTGGCGGTCTGGTCCGCGTTGGCCCAGCACTTGTCCACACCCTCCATCTCGATCTCCTCAAACCCGCCGGGCAGGTCGATGTGGTAATCCGTCACGTGGTCGTTCAGTTTGGGGCCGCAGCCCGCCAGCACAACCAGCGCCAGGGCCAGCAGGGGCAGTATCTTCTTCTTCATCGTGTCCTCTCCTTTACAGCGCGTTGTTCGGCCCGTGGGCCCGGTTTGATTATACCACCCCCAGGGGCGGGGCGCAACCCCTTGACAGGGCTGGTATCATAGGGATGGAGAATTTTTAGAGGCAGGAGGGATGCGGCATGGGCGAGACGCTGAACAGCCGGATCCGGGCGGTGTGGCCCTCCGTCCGGGCGCTGGGCCGCTGGCTGGTGCTGGCGGGGCTGACGGGCTTGGCCTGCGGGCTGGCGGGGGCGGCGTTTTCCTGGTGCGTGGCCCAGGTGACCGCCCTCCGGGGAGACTTCCCCTGGCTGCTGTTTGGTATGCCCCTGGCGGGGCTTGTCATCGTGTTCTGCTACCGGATCACCGGCATGGAGCACGACACCGGCACCAACCAGATCATTGCCAGCGTCCGGGGCGGGGCGCGGCCCCCGCTGCGGCTGGCCCCGCTGATCTTCCTGGCCTCGGTGCTGACCCACCTCACCGGCGGAAGCGCCGGGCGGGAGGGGGCGGCGTTACAGATCGGCGGCAGCCTGGCCGCCGGGATCGGGCGGCTCCTCCGGGTGGACGAGAAGAACACCAACACCATTATCCAGTGCGGCATGGCGGGGCTGTTTTCCGCCCTGTTCGGCACGCCGGTGGCGGCGGTGGTGTTCAGCATAGAGGTGATCAACGTGGGCCATTTCCACTACGCGGCCCTGTTCCCCTGCCTGCTGTCCGCCCTCATCGCCGCCGGGGTGCCCGGGTGGCTGGGCCTGCCGGGGGAGGGCTACGCCCTGTCCGGCGCGCCGGGGCTGGGGCCCCTGTCCCTGGTTCAGTGCGGGGGTCTGGCGGCGGCCGCGGCGGTGCTGTCCATCCTGTTCTGCCTCCTCATGCACGGGGCGGGGCGGGCCTACAAAAAATACCTGCCCAACCCCTACCTGCGGGTGCTGGCGGGGGCGGGGCTGGTGATCCTCCTGTCCCTCCTGGAGGGCTCCGGCGATTACAACGGCGCGGGGGGGCATATCATCGAGCTGGCGGTGGAGGGGCAGGTCCGGGTGCCCTGGGCCTTTTTGTGGAAGACGGTCCTCACCGCCCTCACCCTGGGGGCGGGGTTCAAGGGGGGCGAGATCGTGCCCACGTTGTTCATCGGCTCCACCTTCGGCTGCGCCGCCGCCCCCCTGCTGGGGCTGGACCCGGCCTTCGGGGCGGCGGTGGGCATGATCGCCCTGTTCTGCGGCGTCACCAACTGCCCGCTGGCCTCCATCCTGCTGAGCGTGGAGCTGTTCGGCGGGGAGGGGCTGCCCTTCTTCGCCCTGGCCTGCGCCCTGGCCTTCCTGCTCAGCGGGCGGTTCTCGCTGTACGACAGCCAGCACCTGGTGTACTCCAAGCTGGAGGCCCGGCTGGACGACCAATACCAATCTGAAAAAGAAAAGGAGCGTACATCATGTTAAGACTGATCAAAGAAGCGGAATTTGAGCGCGCCATGGACTTCGCCTACGAGCTGGCGTTAGACCCCGCCCGGTCGGGCTATCCCGTCTACTACGACGGGATGAAAACCAAAGAGGATTTCATCAGCCGAACCAGGAGGTCCCTGAAGCGCCCCGGGGAGGACATCCTGCTGTTTGAGGTGGACGGGGAGGCGGAGGGCGTCATCGCCTTTGAGCACCAGAAGGGGGAGCGTTACCTCCACGCCCACGTGTTCAGCATCCGCCGGGACACCGGGCGGGCGCTGGCGGAGTTTGTGGACTACTGCCGGGAGCGCTGGCCGGGGTTTACCCTGGATCTGGGGTTCCCGGCGGAGAACGTGGAGGCGCTGAGCTGGCTGGAGGGGCAGGGGATCCCCTGCAATGAGCGGTCGTGGAACTTCCTGCTCAATCTGGACAAGTGCGGGCCGCTGGCCGAGCCCGCCGGTGTGCGGCGGATCACGGCGGGCAATTTCGAGGACTTCGCCGCCGTCCACCGCCGGATCCAGGGGGATATGTACTGGAACTGCGACCGGGTGCGGGCCACCCTGGACGGCTGGGCCATCTTTGTCACCGGGGAGGGGGACGCCGCCGGGGAGGTGCTGATGACCCTGGACGATGAGCCTCACCAGGAGATTTTCGCCTTGGAGTTCGCGGACGGGCAGCGCCACGGGGAGGCGTTCCGGGCCTTACTCACCGCCGCGCTGGGCTGCTTGAAGGCCCGCGGGACGAACTGGCTCACCTTCTTCGTGGACGAGGGCGCCCCGGAGGGGGAGATCCTCAAGGAGCTGGGCTTCCGGCTGGTGGGGACGTTTGTGTGCCACCGGGCGTCGGTGTGAAAATGAGGGCCTGTCCAATTGGACAGGCCCTGTTTTTCAATGCTGGTACTCAAACTCCAGGTTATACAGGCACACCACGTCCCCGTCCTGGATGCCCTTGTCCTCCAGCTGCTGGTACACCCCCGCGTCCCGCAGGCGGCGCTCGAACCAGTTGCGGCTCTCGTAGTCCCCAAAGTTCACGTTGGCCATGAGCTGGCGCAGCCAGGGTCCGTCCACCAGCCAGGTGCCGTCCTCGTCCCGGGTGATCTCCAGCGCCTCCGAGGTGTCCACCTCCGGGGGCCGCTCCACGTAGGTGGGCTCGTACACGATCACCGGGGGCAGGCCGGACAGCTCCCGGGCGGCGGCGTACATCAGCTCCCTGGCCCCCTGGTGGGTGGCGGCGGACAGCTCGAACAGGGGGCAGCCCCTGGCCTCCACGTGGGCCCGGAGTTTTTTCAGCAGCTCGGGGTCCTCCATGATGTCCACTTTATTCGCCGCCACGATCATCCGCCGGGAGGCCAGCTCCGGGCTCCAGCGTTTCAGCTCCTCGCAGATGGCGTCGAAGTCGGCCACCGGGTCCCGCCCCTCGCTGCCGGACACGTCCACCACATGGATCAGCAGGCGGCAGCGGTCGATGTGCCGGAGGAAGTCGTGGCCCAGGCCCGCGCCGTCGGCGGCGCCCTCGATGATGCCGGGGATGTCCGCCAGGACGAAGGACTGGCCCTCCTCCATGGGCACCACGCCCAAATTGGGGGAGAGGGTGGTGAAGTGGTAGTTGGCGATCTTGGGCTGGGCCCGGGTGACCACGCTGAGCAGGGTGGACTTGCCCACGTTGGGGAAGCCCACCAGCCCCACGTCCGCCAGCAGCTTCAGCTCCAAGAGGACTTCCCGGGCCTGCCCCGGCAGGCCCGCCTTGGCGAACCGGGGGCACTGGCGGGTGGGGGTGGCGAAGTGCTGGTTGCCCCAGCCGCCGTTGCCGCCCCGGGCCAGCACGAAGTCCTCCTCCCCGGACATATCGCAGATGATCTCTTTGGTTTCCAGATCCCGCACCACGGTGCCCTTGGGGACGCGTATGACCAGGTCCGCCCCGTCCTTGCCGGAGCACCGCTTGCCCTGGCCCTCCTTGCCGTTCTCGGCGGTGTATTTGCGCTTGTAGCGGAAGTCCATCAGGGTGGACATATGGGGGTCCACCCGCAGGACGATATCCCCGCCGCGCCCCCCGTCCCCGCCGTCGGGGCCGCCGGCGGCCACGTACTTCTCCCGGTGGAAGGCCACGGCACCGCCGCCGCCGTCCCCGGCCCGGACGGTGATCCGGGCGGTGTCGATAAATTGGTTGTTTGCCATGACGGCCTCCTTACTGTCCCAGCTCGTCCCAGTTGATTTTTTTGTTCTTGAAGTAGTATTCCCGGTCGCGCTCGTTTATTTCCCGCAGCACCCGGCAGGGATTGCCCGCCGCCACCACGTTGGAGGGCAGGTCTTTGGTCACCACGCTGCCCGCGCCCACCACCGTGTTGTCCCCGATGGTGACGCCCGGCACCACGATCACCCCCGCCCCCAGCCAGCAGTTGCGGCCGATGCGCACCGGGGCGTTATACTGAAGGCCCTTTTCCCGCAGCTCGGGGAGGATGGGGTGGCCCGCCGTGGCGATGACCACGTTGGGGCCGAACTCGGTGTAGTCGCCCACGTAGATGTGGGTGTCGTCCACAAGGGTGCAGTTGAAGTTACAGTAGACGTATTTTCCGAAGTGGACGTGATGTCCGCCCCAGTTGGCGTGGAAGGGCGGCTCGATGTAGCAGCCCTCGCCGATCTCGGCGAACATCTCCTTCAGCATGGCCGCCCGCTTTTCCTGCTCCAGGGGCCGGGTCTGGTTGAAGTCATACAGCCTGTCCAGGTATTGGAGCTGCCCGGCCATGATGGCGGGGTCGTTGGGGTAATACAGCTCCCCGCTGTGGAGCTTTTTGCGGATATCCATTCTGCCATCCCCCTCTTTATACAGGTTTAGTTGATAAACGCGGTGCCGGGGAATGCCCTCATACCAGGCAAAGTATTCCCTGGGCACCTCGCAGATCTCCAGCAGCCGCCCGCCCAGTTTTTCAATGGTGCGGTAAGATGGGATATTATCCTGCGCACAGGTAATGTAGATCCAGGACATCCCGTGGGCCCGGGCCACGTCCAGCACCAGCCCGCAGGCGCGGCGGGCATAGCCGTGCCCCCGTGCCCCCTCGTCCACCTCGTAGCCGATATGCCCATTATAATAGGTGTGGAAGCTGTCCCCAATCCGGATACTGATCTTCCCCACGGGGGCGCCGTCCACAAGGATTTCGTAGTAGTAATAGGGGAGATTGACCCTGCCGCCCTCCTTTTTCTCCATGATATTCAGGGTCATGTTCCCAGAGCACAGCCGGTCAAACTGTGGGAGGAATACAAAGTCCGACATTTTATCCCCCTCCCAGGCCGTCGGTATATTCAAAATCCCAGTCCCCCAGCAAAGGGGCAAACCAGTCAAACTCCGGGGGGATTTGGTTTACCCCGCCTGTCAGGGTCTCTAAAAACCCGTCCATACTGTTCCTCCTTTGATGAAAAAAGCCGCAAACGGGTTCCCGTTTGCGGCTTTTCAGGCAGATTTTACTGGGCGATCTCCACGATAACACGCGACGGCAATGTCCCATTGCCGTATTCCGCGAAGCGGAATCTGCGCGGCACCGCCGCGCACAGCGCGTGTTGTCGCAACGCTCGTTCTTTTACAGCATAGCTGTAAAAGCCTGCGGCAGAGCCGCAGGGCAATAAATCCAGAGGATTTACTGCTCGAGCGTTACGATGGAGACCTGCTTGCGGTCCTTGCCCAGGCGCTCGAACTTCACCTTGCCGTCCTTCAGGGCGAACAGGGTGTCGTCGCTGCCCTTGCCCACGTTGACGCCGGGGTGGATGTGGGTGCCGCGCTGGCGCACCAGGATATTGCCCGCCAGCACGAACTGGCCGTCCGCCCGCTTCACGCCCAGGCGCTTGGCGTTGGAGTCACGGCCGTTCTTGGTGGAGCCGCCGCCCTTTTTGTGGGCGAAGAACTGGATATTAAGCTTCAGCATAGTCGTTTCCGTCCTTTCTGTCAAAGGTTATAGGAGCTTAGTCCTTTTCATCGTCATCGTCTAATAAGACAGTGAGATTTTCGGGGTATTCCTCCCCCATGGCCTGGAGGTACACCAGCAGCCCGGTCAGCAGGGACTGGCACAGGTTGTCGCTGGCCTCGTTGAGCTTGGGGGGGAGCCTGAGGGAGATCCGGGCGCTTTTTTCCACGGCCTTCACCGGGGCGCCCAGGCCCATCACCTCGTTGATGGTGCATTCGGTGAGGCCCACGGCGGCGGAGACGGCGGCGCAGACGATGTCTTTGCCCTGTTCCGCGTACCCGCTGTGGCCCTCCACCACAAAGCCGTCCAGACGGCCCTTGGCGCTGTGGAAGGTGACGGTGGTCATACCGCTCGCCCTTTAGCCGGTGACCTTGGTGATCTCCACCTTGGTGTAGGGCTGGCGGTGGCCCTGGCGGCGGCG
>CASTQR010000101.1 GCA_949451265.1 uncultured Eubacteriales bacterium
AGCTGGACGCCCTGGGCGTCAACGAGGCGGTGGTGGAGGTGGAGGATCTCCACACCGGCACCCACCTGGTGAAGGTGTTCTCCAACGGCATGGTGGACATGAAGGGCTTCGTGGACTTCGACCCCGCCGATGCCGGCATCACCGAGAAGGTGCGCTTCGCCGTCCTCAAGGACCTGCTGGCCAAGCGGGAGGAGGAGAAGCTGTCCCAGAAGGACTTCTTCGAGCTGCTCCACGATCACATGGACGAGCTGATCCCCAAGCACATCACCGTGGACGACATCATGGCGTCCATCAACTACCTGAACTGCCTGGCCTTCGGCGTAGGGAACGCCGACGACATCGACCACCTGGGCAACCGCCGCCTGCGCTGCGTGGGCGAGCTGCTGCAAAACCAGTTCCGCATCGGCTTCACCCGCATGGAGCGGGTGATCCGGGAGCGCATGACCATCCAGGACCTGGACATCGTCACCCCCCAGTCCCTCATCAACATCCGGCCCGTCACCGCCGCCATCAAGGAGTTCTTTGGCTCCTCCCCCCTGTCCCAGTTCATGGACCAGACCAACCCCCTGGCGGAGCTGACCCACAAGCGCCGCCTGTCCGCCCTGGGTCCCGGCGGTTTGAGCCGGGACCGGGCCTCCTTCGACGTCCGGGACGTGCACTATTCCCACTACGGGCGCCTGTGCCCCATTGAGACCCCCGAAGGCCCCAACATCGGCCTGATCTCCTACCTGGCGTCCTACGCCCGGGTGAACCGCTACGGCTTCATCGAGGCCCCCTACCGCCGCACCGAGAAGATCCTGGACGAGAAGGGCAAGTGCGTGGCGGTGAAGGTCACCGACCAGGTGGACTATATGACCGCCGACATGGAGGACGAGTTCAACGTGGCCCAGGCCACCGAGCCGGTGGACGAGAACGGCTGCTTTGCCCGTTCCCGCGTGGCCTGCCGCCACCGCAACGAGATCATCGAGGTGGACGCCGAACGGGTGGACTACGTGGACGTGTCCCCCAAGATGATGGTGTCCGTGGCCTCCGCCCAGATCCCCTTCCTCCAGAACGACGACGCCAACCGCGCCCTGATGGGCGCCAACATGCAGCGCCAGGCGGTCCCCTTGCTCACCACCGAGGCCCCCATCGTGGCCACCGGCCAGGAGTACAAGAACTGCCAGGACTCCGAGGTGGCCGTGCTGGCTGAGGGCGACGGCGTGGTGACCGCCGTGGACGCCACCCATGTGGCCGTCCGCTACGACGGCAAGGGGGAGAAGGACTACAAGCTGACCAAATTCCTGCGATCCAACCACGGCACCTGCATCAACCAGCGGCCCATCGTGGCGGTGGGCGACCAGGTCCACGCCAGGGACACCCTGGCCGACGGCCCCTCCACCGCCGACGGCGAGATCGCCCTGGGCAAGAACATCCTCATGGGCTTCATGACCTGGGAGGGCTATAACTACGAGGACGCCATCCTGCTGAACGAGCGGATGGTGAAGGAGGACGTGTTCACCTCCATCCACATCGAGGAGTACGAGACCGAGGCCCGGGACACCAAGCTGGGCCCCGAAGAGATCACCCGGGACATCACCAACGTGGGCGAGGACGTGCTGAAGGACCTGGACGAGCGCGGCATCATCCGGGTGGGCGCGGAGGTCCACGCCGGCGATTACCTGGTGGGCAAGGTCACCCCCAAGGGCGAGACCGAGATGACCGCCGAGGAGCGCCTGCTCCGGGCCATCTTCGGCGAGAAGGCCCACGAGACCCGGGACACCTCCCTGAAGGTGCCCCACGGCGAGTACGGCATCGTGGTGGACGTGAAGGTGTTCACCCGGGAGGAGGGCGCGGAGCTGTCCCCCGGCGTGAACCAGGTGGTGCGCGTGTATATCGCCCAGAAGCGTAAAATCTCCGTGGGCGACAAGATGGCCGGACGCCACGGGAACAAGGGCGTGGTGTCCCGCATCCTGCCCCAGGAGGATATGCCATTCCTGCCCGACGGCACCCCCCTGGACATCGTGCTGAACCCCCTGGGCGTGCCCTCCCGTATGAACATCGGGCAGGTGCTGGAGGTCCACCTGGGCTACGCCGCCAAGGCCCTGGGCTGGAAGGTGGCCACCCCCATCTTCAACGGCGCGGACGAGAAGGACATCGCCGACACCCTGAAGCTGGCGGGCCTGCGGGAGGACGGCAAGAGCTGGCTGTACGACGGCCGCACCGGCGAGCGGTTCGACAACCCCGTCACCGTGGGCTACGTCTACTTCCTCAAGCTCCACCACCTGGTGGACGACAAGATCCACGCCCGCTCCACCGGCCCCTACTCCCTGGTGACCCAGCAGCCCCTGGGCGGCAAGGCCCAGTTCGGCGGCCAGCGCTTCGGCGAGATGGAGGTGTGGGCCCTGGAGGCCTACGGCGCGGCCTATACCCTGCAAGAGA
Organism: uncultured Eubacteriales bacterium; assembly: GCA_949451265.1. The sequence continues at coordinate 2,422 of CASTQR010000101.1, forward strand.
TCCTGACCGTGAAATCCGACGACGTGACGGGCCGCGTGCGCACCTACGAGTCCATCGTCAAGGGCTACAACGTGCCCAAGCCCGGCGTGCCCGAGTCCTTCAAGGTGCTGGTGAAGGAGCTCCAGGCCCTGTGCCTGGATATCCAGGTGCTGGACGGGGACGGCAACGAGATCGAGCTGAAGGATGACGATGAGGACAACTACCAGCCCGGCCGCTTCCGGGAGGACGACGACGAGCGCTATGCGGACGCGGGCAGCGAGAGCGAGTTCGCCAGCGCGGGCTTTACCATGAAGGAGACCAGCGACGACGACGATCTGGCCGCCGACGCTGAGGACGAGGACGCCGGGGAGGCCGAGGACTCCTACGGCGATGAAGACTGAGAAGGGAGGGAGACAGTATGAGCTACGCTGAGTTTAACGCCATCCGCATCGGCATCGCCTCCCCGGAGCAGATCCGAGAGTGGTCCTTCGGCGAGGTGAAGAAGCCGGAGACCATCAACTACCGCACCCTCAAGCCCGAGCGGGACGGCCTGTTCTGCGAGCGGATCTTCGGCCCCACCAAGGATTGGGAGTGCCACTGCGGCAAGTACAAGAAAATCCGCTTCAAGGGCAAGATCTGCGACCGCTGCGGCGTGGAGGTCACCAAGGCCAAGGTGCGCCGGGAGCGCATGGGCCACATCGAGCTGGCCGCCCCCGTGAGCCACATCTGGTACTTCAAGGGCATCCCCTCCCGGATGGGCCTGCTGCTGGACATCAGCCCCCGGATCCTGGAAAAGGTGCTGTACTTCGCCGCCTATATCGTCACCGACCCCGGCCCCGAGTACACCCACCTGACCAAGAACCAGATCCTCACGGATCCGGAGTACAAGAAGCTGCGGGAGTACTACGAGGACGACTTCCAGGCGGGCATGGGCGCGGAGGCCGTGAAGAAGCTGCTGTCCGACCTGGATTTGGAGGAGCTGTCCGCCTCCCTGCGGGCCCAGATGAAAGACGCCAGCGGCCAGAAGAAGGCCAAGATCGTCAAGCGCCTGGAGGTGGTGGACGCCTTCCGCATCTCCGGCAACAAGCCCGAGTGGATGATCATCGACGTGCTGCCCGTGATCCCCCCGGAGCTGCGCCCCATGGTGCAGCTGGACGGCGGACGGTTCGCCACCTCCGACCTGAACGACCTGTACCGCCGGGTGATCAACCGCAACAACCGCCTGAAGCGCCTGATCCAGCTCAACGCGCCGGACATCATTGTGCGCAACGAGAAGCGGATGCTCCAGGAGGCGGTGGACGCGCTGATCGACAACGGCCGCCGTGGGCGCGCCGTCACCGGGGCCAACAACCGGGCCCTCAAGTCCCTGTCCGACCTGCTGAAGGGCAAGCAGGGCCGGTTCCGCCAGAACCTGCTGGGTAAGCGGGTGGACTACTCCGGGCGGTCCGTCATCGTGGTGGGGCCCGAGCTGAAGATCTACCAGTGCGGCGTGCCCAAGGAGATGGCCATCGAGCTGTTCCGGCCCTTCGTCATGAAGAAGCTGGTGGAGAGCGGCATCAGCAACATCAAGGCCGCCAAGAAGGAAGTGGACAAGGGCTCCCCCGCCGTGTGGGACGCTCTGGAGTCCGTCATCAAGGAGCACCCCGTCATGCTCAACCGCGCCCCCACCCTCCACCGCCTGGGCATCCAGGCCTTCGAGCCGGTGCTGGTGGAGGGCCGGGCCATGAAGCTCCACCCCCTGGTGTGTACCGCCTTCAACGCCGACTTTGACGGCGACCAGATGGCTATCCACGTCCCCCTGTCCGCCGAGGCCCAGGCCGAGGCCCGCATCCTCATGCTGGCCGCCAACAACCTGCTCAAGCCCTCCGACGGCGGGCCGGTGACGGTGCCCACCCAGGACATGGTGCTGGGCTCCTACTACCTGACCTACGAGCGGGATCCCAAGTACGATCCCGATTTCTCCTACCAGACCACCGGGGACGCCGCCAAGGCCCTGGCGGACGGCGCGGTGGACGCCAACGACCGGATCTGGGTGCGGGATGACGAGGCAAACCGCTGGTACCGCACCACCCCCGCCCTGTGTGCTGAGGCCAAGGACGGCAAGGCGGAGGAGGTCTACAGCGTGTTCTCCGACGACGACGAGGCCCAGCTGGCCTACGCCGAGGGGGTGCTGGATCTCCACGAGCCCATCCTGGTGCGCCGCTCCGCCCTCATCGACGGCGAGACCCGCCACAAGCTGGTGCGCACCACCGTGGGCCGCCTGCTGTTCAATGAGGGCATCCCCCAGGATCTGGGCTTCGTGGATCGCAGCGATCCCGAGCAGGTCTTTGAGCCCGAGGTCAATTTCATGTGCGGCAAGAAGCAGCTGGGCAAGATCGTGGACCGCTGCATCACCCAGCACGGCTTTACCCGTTCCGCCGAGGTGCTGGACACCATCAAGGCCCGGGGCTACAAGTTCTCCACCCGGGGCGCGCTGACCGTGGCCATCGCGGACATGACGGTGCCCGACGAGAAGCGGGACCTCATCGCCGCCACCGAGAAGGAAGTCGTCAAGATCGAGAACCAGTACAAGCGAGGCTTCCTCACCAACGATGAGCGCTACCGCCTGGTGGTGTCCGCCTGGGAAAAGACCACCGCCGACGTGTCCGACGCCCTCCAGGCGTCCATGGACCGCTACAACCCCATCTTCATGATGGCGGACTCCGGCGCCCGTGGTTCCCAGGCCCAGATCCGCCAGCTGGCCGGTATGCGCGGCCTGATGGCCGACACCTCCGGCCGCACCATCGAGATCCCCATCAAATCCAATTTCCGTGAGGGCCTCACGGTGCTGGAGTACTTCATCTCCTCCCGGGGCGCCCGGAAGGGCATGGCGGACACCGCCCTGCGTACCGCCGACTCCGGCTACCTCACCCGCCGTCTGGTGGACGTGTCCCAGGAGGTCATCATCCGGGAGGAGGACTGCGGCACCCACGACGGCATCACCGTGTCCGAGATCAACGAGAACGGGCAGGTCATTGAGACCCTGGAGGAGCGTCTGCGGAGCCGCTACCTGGCGGAGGATATCATCGACTTTGAGACCGGCGGGGTGCTGGTGGGCCGGGACACCCTGGTGGACGGCGCGCTGGCCAAGCGCATTGAGTACCAGCTCCGGGCTCAGGCCGAGGCCGAGGGCGATCCGGACCGGAAGGTGTCGGTGAAGGTGCGCTCCGTGCTGACCTGCGAGGCCCACTCCGGCGTGTGCGCCAAGTGCTACGGCATGAACCTGGCCTTTGGCGAGCCCGTGGGCCAGGGCGAGGCGGTGGGCATCATCGCCGCCCAGTCCATCGGCGAGCCGGGCACCCAGCTCACCATGCGTACCTTCCACACCGGCGGCGTGGCCGGCGGCGACATCACCCAGGGCCTGCCCCGCGTGGAGGAACTGCTGGAGGCCCGCAAGCCCAAGAAGATGGCCCAGCTGGCCGAGATCTCCGGCGTCATCACCGTGGAGGAGACCAAGCGGGCCACCCTCTGCAACGTCACCATCACTGCCGACGACGGCGAGGTAGTCACCTACGCCCTGCCCTACAGCTCCGGCATCCGGGTCAAGACCGGCGACCAGGTGAAGAAGGGCCAGCGCCTCACCGACGGGGCCCTGTCCCCCCACGAGGTGCTGCGGATCCGGGGCGTGGACGCGGTGCACAACTATCTGATCCAGGAGGTTCAGAAGCCCTACCGCCAGCAGGGCGTGGACATCAACGACAAGCACATCGAGGTCA
>CASTQR010000102.1 GCA_949451265.1 uncultured Eubacteriales bacterium
GTTCCCACCGCGAAAAAAAACTTGCAATCCGCCCCCGGCTGTGGTATGATAGCATACACTTGTTGCGGGAGCCCTGCCCGTCCCAATGAAAAACCCTCAACCGAAAGGATATGAGTCACATGACTACCGCCCAGATCGTCCTGTCCATCATCTACTTCATCGTGGCCCTGGCCCTGGTGGCCGTCGTCATGCTCCAGTCCGGCAAGAGCGCCGGCCTGTCCGGCGCCATCGCCGGCGGCGCGGACACCTTCCTGTCCAAGAACAAGGCCAAGTCCGCCGACGCCCGCCTGGCCCGCATGACAAAGTGGGTGGCCGTGGTCTTTATGATCCTCACCCTGGTGATCTGCCTGCTGTAACGCCCGCGAAAAAATACCGCCCGGAGGAGGTCCTCCGGGCGGTATTTTTTGATTGTTACACGTCCAGCTTATCCAGCATTTCCACGGCGATCTTCAGCGCCTGCTCCACGCTGGCGTTCCCCTTGGGGTCGAAGCGGTTGCCGCCCACCCCGTTGATGATCCCCTTGGAGGTCATGAAGGCCACGGCGTCCTTGGCCCAGGCGGCGATCTCGCCGCCCACTATCTCGAACACGCGGGCCAGCATCACCGCCACCTCCTGGCGGCTCACCAGCTTGTTGGGCTCGAAGGTCATAGCGACAGGGGAGGTGGAAGTGCCCTTCACGATCCCCAGCTTGTAAGCGGCCAGGATTCCCTTAAAGAAGTCGGTGTCCTCATCCACGTCCACAAAGGGATTGCTCAGACCATCCACAACGTCCTCGCCGCTCATGCCGTAGTACAGATCCACAGCGATACGGGCAAACTCGGCGCGGGTGATCTTCCCGGTCAGGTCATACTCGTGGTTTTCCTCAATGAGGGGATCCGCCAAGGGATAGACCACGCCCGCCGGGGCCTCCTTGCCGGTCAGCAGGAACGCGATATAATGTTCCTGCTCCTCCCCCCCAGAACATCAGCAGGGTGTTGGCCCCGAACTTCTCCACCAGGAAATCGGTGGTGAGGGTATGGCAGCCCGGATAGTCCACCATGTGGCCGCCGAACGTATTCTCACCATAAGCCCATTCAAAGGAGTTGTAGTAATCCTCGTTGTCGGCAACGGAGATCGGGCCGGCGGCCAGGGTGTCCGCTTTCCCCGCCGCGAAGGCCGGGGTGCACAGCAGGCCGAACACCATGACCACGGCCAGCAGCGCGCTGAACAGTTTCTTTGCTTTCATGCTTGTGATACTCCTCTCGTACATTGCTTCCACCGTCCGCGCCCCCGCCTGTTCCATGGGGCTCATGAGCGCTTCCCGCAGCGCTGATCAGATTGCAGCACAGCGGGGGTGCTGTGCAAAAGGTTTTTGTGCATTCCGCCCCGTTTTTCCTCCCGCTCCCCTTCATATTTTGTACCTTAAAAACACCTTGAAAGTTTGCTAAGAATCAATGCACCGGGGTATTGTAATTTTATGACTGCCCGCGAAAGGGGTTGGGCCGATGAAGGACAAAATCTACCTCACTATCCGGATGAACCGGGAGCTCCACGACAAATTCCAGTCGGTGGCGGCCTACGAGGGCCGCTCCATGAGCCGCCAGATCCTCTACCTGATGAACCAGTGCGTGCTGGACTTCGAGAAAAAAAACGGCCCCATCGACCCCCTGCCTGAGGACGGGGAGCAATGAGGCTGCTCCACGCCCTGCTGGCCCTGCTCTACCCGCCCAAGTGCCCCTTCTGCGGCCGCGTCCTGGAGCGGGGCGAGGAGGGGATGTGCGCCCTGTGCCAGCGCGAGCTGCCCTGGACGGAGGGCGGTGGGCAGGCCCCCGGCTGTGATACCTGCCTGTCCCCGCTGTGGTACCGGGACGGGGTGCGGGAGGGCGTCCACCGCTACAAGTTCAACGGCGGCGCGGCCCACGCCGCCCTGTTCGGGGAGCTGATGGCCCAGTGCCTGTCCGACCGCTGGGACGGCGGGGTGGATCTGATCACCTGGGCGCCCCTCCACCCCAAACGGAAAAAGCGCCGGGGCTACGACCAGGCGGAGCTGCTGGCCCGCCGGGTGGGGGAGATGGCCGGCCTCCCCGTGGAGCCTGCGCTGGAAAAGGTGCGCGCCGCCGGGGAGCAGTCCCGCCTCCAGACGGAGGAGGACCGCCGGGCCAACATCGCCGGGGCCTACCGCCCCCTGCCGGGGGTGGACCTGTCCGGCAAGCGGGTGGTGCTGGTGGACGACGTGGTGACCACCGGATCCACACTGGGGGAGTGCGCCGCCTGCCTGCGCTCCGCCGGGGCGTCGGAGGTCGTGGCTCTGACCTTCGCCCGGGCAAGATAAATTTCAGAGGAAAGCAAGGGAATCACACAATGGGAGAGATCATCCTGCTGAAGCAGGGCGAAATGGTATTGAAGGGCCTGAACCGCCGGGGCTTTGAGGAAAAGCTCATGGGCAACGCCAAGCGGCGGCTGAAAAAGTACGGCCAATTTAAGGTATATACCCGCCAGTCCACCACCTACGTGGAGCCGCTGGACGACGGGGCGGACTTCGAGGGCGCGTGGGAGGCCATGACCAGGCTGTTCGGGGCGGTGGGCCTGTGCCGGGCCCGGGCCTGCCCCAAGGACAGGGACACCATCGTGGACTGCGCCGCCGATTATCTGGGGGACAAGCTGTCCGCCGCCCGCTCCTTCAAGGTGGAGAGCAAGCGGGCGGACAAGTCCTTCCCCATGACCTCCATCCAGCTGTCCCAGTATGTGGGGGGCGAGCTCCATGACCGCTTCCCCCACCTGGCGGCGGATATGCACCACCCGGAACTGACGGTACACGTGGAGGTGCGGGACTTCGACGCCTACGTCCACGCCGACCCGGAGCCGGGGGCCGGGGGCCTGCCCGTGGGCATGGGGGGGCGGGCGCTGTCCCTGCTGTCCGGCGGCATCGACTCCCCCGTGGCCTCCTGGATGATCGCCAAACGGGGGGTCATCGTGGATATGATCCACTACTACTCCTACCCCTACACCTCCCCGGAGGCCAAGGAGAAGGTGCTGGATCTGGCCCGCCTGCTGGTGCCCTACACGGGGAAGCAGTGCGTCCACGTGGTGCCCTTCACCAAAATTCAGGAGGAGCTGCGCCGCTCCTGCCCCGAGGAGCTGTTCACCATCCTCATGCGCCGGTTCATGATGCGCATCGCCTGCCGGGTGGCCGAGAAAAACGGCATCCACGCCCTGGTGACCGGGGAGTCGGTGGGCCAGGTGGCCAGCCAGACCCTGGACGCCATGGTGTGCACCGACGGAGTGTGCACCCTCCCCGTCCTGCGGCCCCTGGTGGGGATGGACAAGGAGGAGATCGTGCGGATCTCCCGGAAAATCGGGACGTTTGAAACCTCCATCCTGCCCTATGAGGACTGCTGCACCGTGTTCACCCCCAAGCACCCCCGCACCAAGCCCAAGCCGGAGGAGCTGGAGGAGGCGGAGCGGGCGCTGGACGTGGAGGCCATGGTGGAGGACGCGGTGGCCGGGATTGAGCGGATTATGCTGGATCTGTGACGGCGTAAAAAAGCCGCCCAGCCCCGGCGGGCGGGCGGCTTTTGTTATTCCTGCGACTTGGCCTGCTCCGGTGGTTTTTCCCCCTCTGTGATGGCATCTATGCGACCTACAATCCACGCCAGCGTAAAACTGAACAGGGCCGCAGCGATCAGTAGCAAGCACTGAATTTCAACCCAACTGTAGTAATGTACAAACAAAGTTTCCCATAGAAGCCGGAGGACGCAAAGAACACCGAATACCTTCAGCGCTATGTTTAGCCACCGTCCTGCCTTTGCCATAGCCATCTCCTCCCTTTTTACCTCCTATCGCACCTGAACGTGGGTGTTTTTCGCATAGAAGCACTTATCATTGCTGGTAATTCCGACCGTTTCCAACCCTGATGAGCCAAAGACAACGCTGTTTACCGTGACAACTTTTGCCCAAAAACAAGCGCTGCCAAACGCATCAGCTATTGTCACGTTTGACGTGTTTGGTTCAGCTAGATACATCATTTCTACCTTATGATTACGTTTATTATTATCAACGCGAAAATCAAACGCATATCCTATACTTGATTTGTATGGTGCCGTAAATTTTTCTTCGTAACCCGGTTTTCCCGCTTGTGAACCTGTTAAATATGTATAGTCCATACGGAAATATTCGCTTCCAGGGATCGCGGACATATTATTATTATGACTAATTGCTATCAGCGCAGAGCGATCAAAGACAGCAATACCCTGTGACATTTTGTAGATGTCTATATCCAGTTTGTTATGAACAGTATAAGCTTTGTTCCCATCAATCTTAATCCCCAGTGTAATCGTTGTTTCCATGGTGCACCACGTCTCATAAACAGTATCAGTATCCGAATTTATGCCATAAGGTTGTATTATATTTTCCTCAACTCTATTTTCATAAGCCTCCTTAGTTGTCTCAATCATTGTGCGCTCTATAGTTCCATCTGCACTTAAAACGCCTATTTCCTTAAAATACCTTGTATCTGAGACACTGTCGCCAATCGAAAGGTAGTCCTGATAAATCGCCTTCTTTTCGGGCGGCATTCCCTCAAAGATCTCTTTGGAAATCCCCATTTCCCCCAGAATTGGATTATACTCCATTTCAGCTTGTCCTGCCACCGCGAATGTCGGCATGACCATTACTTGAATAAAAGAAATTGCTAAAAGCACTGCAAAAAATTGTTTTGCTTTTTTCATAATGCACTCCTTCTCTTCGTCCAATATATGCTTATTCCTTTTGTGTTAATCTAACTCCCTTTGTCAATCGCGGAAAGGCATAGCTCAGCTTTGAGCATCTACCTTAATTATGCCACACTGCCAACGCCCCCTCTTTTATTTATTCAATGTTACCATATGATCGTGGTAATGTCAACAAATTTTTGTCGGATTTTTACACATATAAGACTTAGAAAGGAGTACCCCATGGACGATAGATGGTTAGAGGTCACCCTGCCCGTCCCGGCGGATCGGCTGGACGGGGTGTGCGATACCCTCGCCGCCAACGGCATGACCGGGCTGGTGGTGGAGGAGGAGGGGGATTTCCTCCGCTTCCTGGAGCAGAACCGCCAGTACTGGGACTACGTGGACGAGGGGTTGGCCGCCCGCATGAAGGGGGCCAGCCGGGTCAAATTCTACGTCCCGGACAATGAGGAGGGCCAGGCCCAGCTCCGCCGGTATCTTACCGACCTGGAGGAGTACGAGCCCCAGACCGTCTCCCTCCGGGAGGAGGACTGGGCCACCTCCTGGCAGAAATACTACCAGCCCATCCCGGTGGGCAGGCGGATCTACATCGTCCCCGACTGGATGCGGGGCCACCCCGTGCCGGAGGGCCGGACGCCGCTCTACCTCAACCCCGGCCTCACCTTCGGCACCGGGAGCCACCCCACCACCCAGCTCTGCCTGGAGCTGTTGGAGGAGGTGCTGCGCCCCGGCGACCGGGTGCTGGACCTGGGCTGCGGCTCGGGCATCCTGGCCATCGCCGCCCTCGCCCTGGGAGCCTCCCAGGCCGTCGGGGTGGACATCGACCCCAAGGCGGCGGATGTGGCCTTCGAGAACGCGTCACTGAACGGCATCGGCCCCCACCGCCTGACGGTCTACGCCGGGGACGTTCTCACCGACAGCAAGCTGGCGGCCAAGCTGAACCCCGGCCGGAACCGGGTGGTGCTGGCCAACATCGTGGCCGACGTGATCATCCCCCTGTCCGCCAAGGCGGGGGACTTCCTCACCCCGGACGGCGCCTTCCTCACCTCCGGCATCATCGACGGACGGCAGGACGAGGTACAGGCCGCCCTGGAGTCCAACGGCTTTGCCGTGGCAAAGCACCGGTCACGGGGCGGCTGGCACGCCTTTTTCGCCAAACTCCGCTGATTTCTCCTTGTGCGCGGCGGAAAAACGTGGTATGATATTCTCAGACGCATTTGGGCATTTGCCCGACCGAGAGAGTGAGGAGGAATCGTCATGGCCGTGCAGAACTTTGAACAGATTGTGGACAAGGCAAAGGCCGCGGGCCGGTGCAGCCGGGTGGTCATCGCCGGGGCGGACGCGGAAAATATCCTCCAAGGCGCGTTCCACGCCGCGGAGGAGGGCTTCGCCTACCCCGTCCTGGTGGGGGAGG
>CASTQR010000103.1 GCA_949451265.1 uncultured Eubacteriales bacterium
CACCACGCCGGGGCCGGACACCCCCACGTTGATCACCCGCTCGGCCTCGCCCACGCCGTGGAAGGCCCCGGCCATAAAGGGGTTGTCCTCCACCGCGTTGCAGAACACCACCAGCTTGGCGCAGCCGAAGCCCCCCCGGTCGGCAGTGCGCTCCGCGGCGGCCTTAATGGTCTCGCCCATGAGGGCCACCGCGTCCATGTTGATGCCCGCCTTGGTGGAGCCCACGTTGACGGAGGAGCACACCACGTCGGTGACGGCCAGGGCCTCGGGGATGGCGGCGATGAGCTTTTTGTCCGCCTCGGTCATGCCCTTGTGCACCAGGGCGGAGAAGCCGCCGATGAAGTTCACGCCCACCGCTTTCGCCGCCCGGTCCATGGCGGCGGCGAAGGGGACGTAGTCATTGGTGCGGGACGCCCCCGCCGCCAGGGCCATGGGGGTGACGGAGATCCGCTTGTTGACGATAGGTATGCCGAACTCGGTTTCGATGTCCTCCCCGGTGCGCACCAGCTTGTCCGCCGAGGTGGTGATCTTGTCGTAGATCTTCCGGCAGGCGGCGGCAGGGTCGGGGTCGCAGCAGTCCAGCAGGTTCACGCCCATGGTGATGGTGCGCACGTCCAGGTGCTGGTGGTCGATCATCTGGATGGTCTGTAAAATGTCGTTGGTGTTAATCATGGTATCGCCCTCCCAATCCGGATCTGGCTTCCCCCCGCCGGGGGGAAGGCTTTTAAATGCGGTGCATGGCGTCGAAGATATCCTCCCGCTGGATGCGGATATCCAGGTTCCGCTCCTGCCCGGCCTGGGCCAGATCCTCCCGGAGGCGGGCGAAGGGCACGGTGGACTGGTTGACGTCCACCAGCATGATCATGGTAAAATACTCCTGGAGGACGGTCTGGCTGATGTCCAGCACGTTGACGTTTTTCTCGCTGAGCAGGGCGCACACGGCGGCGATGATGCCCACCTGGTCCCTGCCGATGACGGTGACGATGGCTTTCATAAAAACACTCCTTTTCTCATTTCCAGGTATCCCCGCCTTCGATGGGGATACCCTAAACCTTACTGAAGTTCATCCAGGGTCAGGGAGAACGCCGGCAGGAACCGCTCCATGAACCAGTCCAGTTCCTCCATACCCATCTCCTTCAGCGCCGCCAGGGTCTGCTCCGCCGCCTTTTTGAACTCGGCGTTCCCCGCCTTCAGCTCCTCCACGCATTTGATATAAGCGGACAGCTTGTCCGCCGCCTTCACATACCGGGCCACGGCGGGGTCGCTCTCCCGCACCAGGGGGGCGTAGGCCGGGGCCAGCTCCGACGGCAGCATGGACAGCAGCTTATCCTGGGCCACCGCCTCCACCTGCTTGTAGGCGGTTTTGATGTCCGGGTTATAATATTTAATCGGGGTGGGCAGGTCGCCGGTGATGATCTCCGGCGCGTCGTGGAACAGGGCGGCGGCGGCGATGGCGTCCGGGTTCAAATCCTTACCGAACACGTCCCGGCCAATCACCGCCAGGGCGTGGGAGAGCACCGCCGCCTCGTAGGAGTGCTCCTGGACGTTTTCCGTCCGGGTGTTGCGCATCAGCGCCCACCGGGCGATGTACCGCATCCGGAAGATGTAGGCGAAAAAGCTGTGGCTCACGGGGCGGGCCTCCTCTCCTGTCTGTATTTTCTTCTGTTTCGATTTCCCATGGTATAGGCCGCCGCCCACCCTGCCGCCGAAACCAGCCCCAGGACGATGCCGGGGATCAGGCCGGGGGCGGTGTAGCGAAGCTCCACCTCATGGGCCCCCTCCGGCAGCTCCAACGCCAGAAACGTGCCCTGCCAGGAGGTGAGCTCGGCGGGCCTGCCGTCCACATTGGCCGTCCAGCCCTTCTCGGCGGGGATGGCGGCACACAGCGTCCGGGGGCCCTCCGCCGGGACGGACAGCCGCACCCCGCCGCCCTTGTCCACCGAGGTCACGGCCACAGTGTCCAGCCGTTCCACGGCGTTGTGGAGGGCGTCCATGTCCAGCGCCCACACCGTCCCCGTCCAGGGCTTGTCGTGGCGGACGGTGACGGCGAACGCCTCGCCGGGGGCGGGGTCGCCCAGGTAGTGGACGGAGGCCGCCTCGCTGGAGCCCAGCCAAAGCAGATGCTCCCCGTTCACCAGCACCTCCCGGAGGCCGCCGGCGGACAAGTCCATGTAAAGGGGTTTCCCTATACCGGTCAGGCGAAAAGTGGCCTCACCGGGGGCGCTCTCCATCTCCGCGGCGGCGGGGGCGAACAGGCCCGCCTCCTCCCCCAGCAGGGCGGCGTATAACTCCTCCTGACGCTGGAAAGGGGTTTCCCTTGTCAGGGACTGGCCCCCGTCCTCAGCTAAAAAGACCAGCGGCAGCGTGTCCGGGGCCTTCCACAGGGCCAGTTCCCCCGCCCAGGCGATGGGGGTATACCCGGCCGGCATGGCGTCTGCCGTGATGGTGTAGCGCTGGCCCAGCAGAGCATCGGCGGCGGGGGTGGCGCCGTAGCTGGCGCACCACATCCAGGTCTGGGCGTAGCCCAGAGATCGGGTCAGCCGGTTTACGTCGTAGTTGTAAAGGCTGCTGTAGTGGGTCAGGCCGGGGTAGCCGAAGGTCAGCGGGCTGTTGTGGCCCCGATCCTCCGTGGCCCCCAGGCGGAAAAATTCCCCGCCCGCGTCGGCGTAAGCCGCCTCCACCAGCTGGGCGTTGGCGGCGTAGTAGGCCCGGTAGGCGGCGTAGGAGTCGCACCCAAACTGCCCCATCAGCCCCGACAGAATCCCCAGAGTATTAAACCCCAGCTCGATTGCCGTCAGGCATATCAATGCCCCGGCGGCGAGGCGGGTGATCCCCTCCCCCTTCCGCCGCCGCAGTCCCTTCAGCAGCTGCCCCAGGGCGGGGGCCGCTAAGCAGAGCAGGGTGAAGGACACCACGAAGGAGTACCGGAAGGGGAACCAGTTGGGCCGCTGGAACAGGTGCCACGCCTTGTCCAGGGGGGCCAGCAGCAGGGACAGCACCAGCGCCGCCAGCAGCCCGCCGTTGGCAATCTTTTCCCGCCGGGAAAACCGGGGGAGGAAAAAGTACGCCGCCGCCAGCACCAGCGCCGCCGACCCGCAGAACAGGTAGACGGCGGAGCCGGACGAGATGGGGCGGTACTGCCCCGGCCGCAGCTGGGACAAGATATCCAGCGGCGTACAGGCCATCAGGCCGGGGTAGTCCACATTGCCGCCGCTGAACTTGCCCGTGAACATGGACAGGAAGGTGGGCAGCCACAGCCACGCCGTCAGCCCCAGAGCGCAGGCCGCCCCGCCGAAAAACCGGGCGGCGATCCGGGCCAGCTCTTTCTTTTTGGGCCGCAGGGCAACCAGCCGGGCGCACAGGTACAGGGCGCAGAAAATCCCCACCATATAGGAGATGTACCAGGTGGACACAAAGCACACCGCCAGCGCCGCGATGAACGGCCCCGCCCCCCGGCCCTCCAAAATCCGCTCCAGCGCCAGCAGGATCAGGGGCAGCCAGATCACCCCGTCCAGCCACATGATGCAGATGGCGTACACGGCGTTGTAGGACATCAGCGCGTAGCACACCGAGGCGAACACCGCCGCCCCGTCCCCCACCGGATACCGCCGCCGGATGAACAGGCAGAAGGCCAGCCCCGCCAGGGCGATCTTCAAAACCGCCAGGAACAGCAGGCCCACCGGCATATGTTCATTGGGCACCAGCAGGGTCAGGAAGGACAGCGGGCTGGACACATAATAGGAGAACACCCCGATGTAAGACGTGCCCAGGGCCTTGCTCCAGGAGAAAAAGAGGTCTCCGTTTTTCAGGGCGCAGAAAAACTCCACGTACTGGGTGGACATATCGGAGATCAGGATGGTATTGTCCCCCCAGGGGGCCATCCCCAGGGCGGCGAAGCACACCAGCATCACCACTGCCGGGATGGCAAAGGACAGCGCCGGGGCCGCCCAGCGCTCAAGTCTCTCCTTCATGGCCGTCCCCTCCCCCGCTGTCCCGCAGGAGGTAGATGGGCCGGCCCTTCACCTCCAGATAAGTTTTCGCCAGGTATTGGCCCACGATGCCGATGCAAAAGAGCTGGATCCCCGCCAGGAACAGGATGATACACACCAGCGAGGGCCAGCCGAAGGCGCTGCCGCCCCACACCAGCTGCCGCACGATGACGAACAGAATGGCGACAAACGCGATGACGCAGAACACCAGTCCCAGCACCGACGCCATGGCCAGGGGCACGGTGGAGAAGGCGGTGATGCCGTCCAGGGCGTACACCAGCAGCTTGAAAAACGACCACTTGCTCTCCCCGGCGGCCCGTTCCACGTTTTCCGTCTCCACCCACTGGGTGCGGAAGCCCACCCAGGAGAAGATCCCCTTGGAGAATCGGTTATACTCCGTCACCCGGAGCACCGCGTCCGCCATCTGCCGGGTCATGAGCCGGTAGTCCCGGGCGCCGTCCACAATCTCGGTTTTGCTCATTTTATTGATCAGCCTGTAGAACTGCCTCGCGAACCAGGAGCGGATGGGGGGTTCCCCCTTCCGATCCACCCGCCGGACGGCAGCGCAGTCGCACCCGCCGCCCCGGACAATGGCCAGCAGCTCGGGCAGGAGAGAGGGCGGATCCTGCAAGTCCGCGTCCATCACCGCCACGTAGTCCCCTTTGGCGTGCTCCAGCCCCGCGAACAGTGCCGCCTCCTTGCCGAAGTTCCGGGACAGCGCCAGCCAGCGCACCCGTTTGTCCTTCGCCGCCAATTCTTTCAGGGCGGCCAGCGTGCCGTCCCGGGAGCCGTCGTCCACAAAGATAAACTCCACCTCCGCGTCCAGCCTGGTGCACACGGCGGAGGTCTCAGCGTAAAACCGGGCCAGACCGGCCTCCTCGTTATAGCAGGGGACAACGATGCTTAACAGCTCCATGGGAGGGGCCTCCTTTCCGGTTGGGGAACCACCGTATTTTACCACGGCCCGCCCCCGGCTGTCAAATGGGGCGGCAAAAGGCCGGAGCCTTTCGGCTCCGGCCGCTGCGCGTTCTGGTTACGCGGGAGAGAACGCGTCCTTCCCCAGGCCGCACACGGGGCACACCCAGTCGTCGGGGATATCGGCAAAGGCGGTGCCGGGGGCGATGCCGCCGTCGGGATCGCCCACCGCGGGGTCGTACTCCCAGCCGCAGACACAGACGTATTTTTCCATGGATAAAATCTCCTTTTCTTTGGAATACCACGATTATACCCGCTGGCGCCGGCGTTGTCAACCGCTTCGACCAAAGCCGCCCTGTTCTTCCATCATCTGTGTGGGCCGCCGCGCATAGAACGGGCCGGAATTTCACATCCTTCAAACATACGGGCGGCACGTCCGGCCCGAGTATATAGGAAAGAGGTTACGCCATGAAACGATTGATTGCCCTGGCGCTGGCCCTGCTGTGCCTGGCGCCCGCAAGGGCTTACGCCGCCCCCGCCCAGGTCGCCGCCCCCTCCGCCATCCTGATGGAAAAGACCACCGGCAAGGTGCTCTACAACCAGGACGCCGACGCCCAGTACGAGCCCGCCTCCGTCACCAAGATCATGACCCTGCTGCTGGTGATGGAGGCCATCGACAGCGGGGCGCTTGGCTGGGACGATCTGGTGACCGCCTCCCCCCACGCCATCTCCATGGGGGGCAGCCAGATCTGGCTGAAGGAGAACGAACAGATGACCGTCCGGGACATGGTGAAGGCGGTGACGGTGGTGTCCGCCAACGACTGCGCCGTGGCCCTGGCGGAGCACCTGGCGGGCAGCGAGGAGGCCTTTGTGAGCCGGATGAACGACAAGGCCCGGGAGCTGGGCATGAAGCGCACCAACTTCGTCAACTGCACCGGCCTGCCCGTCCAAAACCACCTGACCTGCGCCTACGACATCGCCCTCATGAGCCGGGAGCTGATCCTGAACCACCCCTCCATCCGGGAGTTCACCACCATCTGGATGGACACCCTGCGGGACGGGGCCTTCCAGCTGTCCAACACCAACCGGCTCATCTTCTACTACGAGGGGGCCACCGGGCTGAAAACCGGGTTCACCGACACGGCGCTGTACTGCCTGTCCGCCACGGCGGAGCGGGACGGCATGGAGCTCATCGCCG
>CASTQR010000104.1 GCA_949451265.1 uncultured Eubacteriales bacterium
GGGACACCCTGCGGCAGTACGCCCGGGACATCGGCCTGGAGCTGCGGGAGGAGGACTTTTACGGCCTGCGGCAGTTTACGGCGGCGGTGGCGGCGGACAGCGACCACCGCTGCGGGTACTGTTACGCCTGCCGGATGGAGGAGGCGGCCCGGTATGCTGCGGAGCACGGGTTTCAGCGGTTTTCTACTACCCTGCTGGTGTCGCCCTACCAGAACCGGGACCTGATCTGCGCCACCGGGGCAAGGATGGGGGAGAGGTACGGGGTGGAGTTCGCGCCCTATGACTTCCGGCCCCGGTTCCAGCAGGGGCAGGAGGAGGCCCGGGCGCTGGGGCTGTATCTACAGAAATACTGCGGGTGCGTGTACAGCGAGGAGGACCGGTTTTCCAACCGCCGGAAGAAGGAGCTGCACAAGCTCCACAAGGCCGAGGGGAGGCAGTCCCAGTGCTGAGGGAGGGGAAGGTATACCCGGCCGTGATCGTGGGTTACGCCAGCGGCGGCGAGGGTGTGGCCCGGATCGAGGGCGTGGCGGTGTTCGTCAAGGGGGCCCTCAAGGGCGAGCGGGGGGACGTGTTCATTGAACACGTGGGCCGCTCCGCTGCCTGGGGGCATTTTGAGACGCTGGTGGAGCCCTCCCCGGCGCGGGTGGAGCCGGACTGTCCCTACTACGGCGTGTGCGGCGGGTGCCAGTTCCGGCATATGAGTTACGCCGAGGAGCTGGAGGCCAAGCGGCAGAGGGTGGAGGACGCTTTGAGGCGGATCGGCGGGGCGGACATCAGCGTCCCCGTGATCCACGGGGCGGAGGAGACCGGGCGCTACCGGAACAAGGTGCAGTTCCCCGTGGGGGCGGGGGCGGTGGGCTACTACCGGGGGGGCAGCCACCAGGTGGTGGACATCGCCGACTGCCTGCTCCAGCCGGAGGCGGACACGGCACTCCGGGCCGCGTTCAAGGGATGGATGGAGCGGTTCCATGTCCCGGCCTACGACGAGCGGACGGGGAAGGGGCTGATCCGGCACCTGTTCCTGCGCACCAGCTCCAAAGGGGAGGCGCTGTGCTGTGTGGCGGCCAACGGGAGGAAGCTCCCCCATGAGGAGGAATTGGTAGAGGCTCTGCGGAGGGCCGCAACGGGGCTGGCGGGGGTGGTGCTGTCCGTCAATACCCGGAAAACCAACGTGATTTTGGGAGACGAATACCACTCCCTCTGGGGGCGGGACTGGCTGGAGGAGACGCTTTGCGGGCACAGCTTCCGGCTGTCGGTGCCCTCCTTCTTCCAGGTGAACCGGGCCCAGACGGAGGTGCTGTACGGCAGGGCGCTGGACTTCTCCGGGCTCACCGGGGGGTCGACAGTGGTGGAGCTGTACTGCGGCATCGGCACCATCTCGCTGACCCTGGCGGAGCGGGCCAGGCGGGTCATCGGGGTGGAGGTGGTGCCCCAGGCGGTGGCGGACGCCAGGGAGAACGCCCGGCGGAACGGGCTGGCGGACAAGACCCGGTTCGAGTGCGGGGACGCGTCGGTGCTGGCGGCGAGGCTGGAGGCGGAGGGCGTGCGGCCTGACGTGGCAGTGGTGGATCCGCCCCGGAAGGGGCTGGCCCAGGAGGTGGTGGAGGCCATCGCCGGGATGGGGCCGGAGCGGGTGGTGTATGTGTCCTGTGACCCGGCCACCCTGGCGCGGGATGTGGGGCGGTTCGGGGGGCTGGGGTATGTGCCGGTGAAGGCGGAGGCGGTGGATCTGTTTCCCCGGACGGCCCATGTGGAAACCGTGTGCCTGCTGATCCGGCAGGCCCCGTGAGAGAGAAGAAAAACCGGGCCGCCCTGTTGGGCGGCCCGGTTTGCTGTCCCCCATTATCCCATGGGCAGGGTGACGGTAAAGGCCGTCCCCTCCCCCGGCGCGCTGTGGACGGTGATCTTCCCCCGGTGCCCCTCCACGATGGCGGCGGCGATGGACAGGCCCAGGCCGTAGCCCCCCGTCTCCCGGCTGCGGGCGGCGTCCGCCCGGTAGAACCGCTCGAACAGGTGGGCCTGGGCCTCGGGGGGGATGGGCTCCCCGGTGTTGTGGACGGTGAGGACGGCCCGCTCGCCCCCCTTCAGGGTGACGGTGATTTGCCCGCCCTGCTGGCCGTATTTGCAGGCGTTGTCCAGCAGGATGGCGCACAGGCGGCGCAGCTCCTCCCCGTCCCCGGTGACGGACAGGTTGGGGGCGGTGTCGCTGTCCAGGGTGAGCCCCGCCTCGAAGGCCACCGGTTCAAAGGCCAGCACGCAGCGCTCCACCGCGTCGGACAGGGAGACGGTTTCCCGGGCGGCGGCCCGCTGGCCCGCGTCCCCCCGGGCCAGGTACAGGAGATCCTGCACCAGCCCCTTCATCCGCAGGCCCTCCTCCCGGATGGCCTCCACCCATTTGCGCTGGCTTTCCACCGTGTCCTCCCCGTGGGCCAGGAGGATGTCCGCATCCGCCAGCAGGACGGTGAGGGGGGTTTTCAGCTCGTGGGAGGCGTCGGCCACAAACTGCTGCTGGCGCTTCCAGCCCTCCTCCACCGGGCGCACCAGCCACCGGGACAAAAACCAGCCCGCCGCGAAAAACCCCGCCGTGGCGGCGGCCAGGAGCAGCAGGGCGGTGCCCACCTGCCGTCGGGCCCCCGACCGCTCCCAGGACAGGTCGGCGAAGGCGATGCGCAGATACCGGCCCGCCTCCTGAACCTGCCAGCGCAGGCCCTGGGCGGACAGCGTCCCCGCCAGCGTCCCGGCGGCCAGGGCGCCCTCCACGGCACGGGCCACGTCCCCCTCGTCCACCTCGGCGTTGAAGGACAGGGCCAGCAGCACCTGCCCGCTGTCCCGGTCCGCCACGGCGCAGAAGGCGGGTATGGCGGTGTACAGCCCCTCGTCCCGGTCGAAGCCGTCCCCGGCGAAGGGGAGGCCCCAGGGGTCCAGGGCGGTCTGGGTGCGCTGGAGGACGCTGTGGAGCACCTGGTCCGTCCCCGCCCGGTACTGCCGGAGGCTGGAGGCGGTCTGCACCGCCAGGGCCGCCCCCAGCGCCCCGGACAGGATCAGCGTGAGGACAAGGGTGAATTTCCGGCGCAGGCGCTTCAGCATGGGACGGGGCCTCCTTTCGCTTCCTTGGTTTCCCTTATAGTTTATCCGGCTTTCGCCGTCCCGTCAAGGCAGGAAAAAATACCCGACAAAATACAAGGGGAAATTCCCCCAAAGTGATTGACAAACCGCTGTCAAACGTCTATGATGTAACTCGCTATCCGTGAAACCCCGGGCTCAATATGGGCTGTCCGCTGGAGGGCACGCGCCGGGAAATACAACGAGGGAGCTGACAAAACACTCATCATTAGAAATGGGGGAGGATCAATGTCCAAGGAGCTGATCCGCCTGCGGGACTGCGTCATGTCCTACGGCGACGAGATCGTGCTGGATCACATCAATCTGTATATCAACGATAAGGAATTCCTCACGCTGCTGGGCCCCAGCGGGTGCGGCAAGACAACCACGCTCCGTATCATCGGCGGGTTTCTGTCGCCTACCTCCGGGGACGTGCTATTTGACGGCGTGAGGATTAATGCTGTCCCGCCCCACCAGCGGACGGTGAACACCGTGTTCCAGCGGTACGCCCTGTTCCCCCACCTCAACGTGTTTGAGAACGTGGCCTTCGGCCTGCGCATCCCCAAGACGGACGGCGGGGGCCATAAGGTGAAGCTGGCCGAGCAGGAGATCCATGAGCGGGTGATGGAGATGCTGTCCGTGGTGAACCTGAAGGGGTTTGAGAAGCGGCCCGTGTCCGCCCTGTCCGGCGGGCAGCAGCAGCGGGTGGCCATCGCCCGGGCCCTGGTGAACCGGCCCCGTGTTCTGCTGCTGGACGAGCCGCTGGGGGCGCTGGATATGCGGCTGCGGAAGGATATGCAGAACGAGCTGAAGCGGATCCAGCAGGAGATGGAGATCACCTTCATCTATGTGACCCACGACCAGGAGGAGGCCCTGGCCATGTCCGACACCGTGGTGGTGATGGACGGCGGGCGCATCCAGCAGATCGGCACCCCCGAGGACATTTACAACGAGCCGAAAAACGCCTTTGTGGCGGACTTCATCGGCGAATCCAACATCATCGACGGCATTATGCGCTCCGACGGGGTGGTGGAGATTTTCAACCGCAAATTCCAGTGCCTGGACAAGGGCTTTGACAGGGACGAGCCGGTGGATGTGGTCATCCGGCCGGAGGACGTGGACATTGTGGACGAGGCGGCGGGGCAGCTCAAGGGCACCGTCACCTCCGTCACCTTCAAGGGCGTCCACTACGACACCATTGTGGACTTCTACGGCTTCAAGTGGCTCATCCAGACCACCGACTTCTGCCCGGTGGACAGCCGGATCGGCATCAAGATCGACCCGGACGGCATCCATGTGATGAAGAAAAGCCAGTATTCCGGGATGTTCGGGGACTACTCCTCCTACTCCGAGGAGTACGAGGAGCTGGATGTGGTGGAGGACGGGGAGGAGGGGGAGGATCCCCCGGAGGGCGGCTATGAGGAATAAGCGCGCCTGGTTCGCCGTCCCCTACGTGGTGTGGATGGCTTTGTTTGTGGTGATACCAATCGTGATCATGGCGGTGTACGCCGTCACCACCGCCGACCCCGCCACCGGGGAGCTCCAGCTCACCGGGGCCAACTTCACCGGCATGGGGGTCTACCTGTCCGTGTTTTTGCGCTCCTTCTGGCTGGCGGTGGTGGCCACCTTAGTCTGCCTGCTCATCGGCTACCCGGTGTCCTACTGGATGGCCAAGGAGGGGCCCCGGTTCCAGCGGCTGGCCATGGCCCTGATCATGCTGCCCATGTGGATGAATTTCCTGCTGCGGACGTATTCCTGGATGTCCATCCTGGAGAACAACGGCCTGTTGAACCAGCTGTTCCGGGCCATTGGCCTGCTGGATCTGCTGGGGGTGGACCATCTCCAGCTCATCGGCACCCCCGGCGCGGTGGTGCTGGGCATGGTGTATAACTACCTGCCCTTCATGATCCTGCCTGTCTACTCCGTCATTGTGAAGCTGGACGGCTCCCTCATCGAGGCCGCCCGGGATCTGGGGGCGGACTCGGTGCGGGTGTTCTCCAAGGTGATCTTCCCCCTGTCCCTGCCGGGGATTCTGTCGGGGGTGACTATGGTGTTTGTGCCGTCGGTGTCCACCTTCGCCATCTCCAACCTGCTGGGGGGCGGCAAGCAGACCATGCTGGGGGATCTCATTGAATTGCAGTTCCTGGGCGGGGCCTATAACCCCCACCTGGGCGCCGCCATCTCCATGGTGATGATGGTCATCGTGGTGGTGTGCATGGTGGTGATGAACCACTTCGGCGAGGGCGAAGAACAGGCGGTGATGCTATGATTTACTTTTTCCCGCGTTTCGCGTCCGTAGGGCGGGGCGACCCGGCCCGCCGGGTTCTTGCAGCTTCGCCGATGGCGCGCCGGGGTCGTCGCGCCCTACAGGGGAGGGCCCGCCCATGAAGAAATCAAACCGCATTGGAAGCCGCCTGTTCATCGGCCTGACCTTCCTGTTTTTGTACCTGCCCATCTTTTTGCTGATCGTCTTTTCCTTCAACGCCGGGGAGTCCAGCGCCGTGTGGCAGGGCTTTTCCCTGGACTGGTATCAGGCCCTGTTCCAGAACCGGCTCATTATGGAGAGCCTGTATACCACCCTGCTGGTGTCCCTGCTGGCCACGGTGATCGCCACCGCCGCCGGCACCTTCGCGGCCATCGGCCTGTATTCCCTGTCCAAGCGGAAGCGGGACGCCCTGCTGGTGGTGAACGACATCCCCATGATGAACGCGGATATTGTCACAGGTGTCAGCCTGTGCCTGTTCTTCGTGGCCTTCTTCCAGGGCTGGGGGGGCTTCGCCCGGTGGTTCAACGGCATCCAAAGCGCCGTGGAGCTGCCCGACCGGCTGGTGCTGGGCTTCGGCACCATGCTGCTGGCCCACATCGCCTTTAACATCCCCTACGTGATTTTGAACGTGGCCCCCAAGCTGCGGCAGATGGACAAAAACCTGGTGGACGCGGCCCAGGATCTGGGCTGCACCTGGATGCAGGC
>CASTQR010000105.1 GCA_949451265.1 uncultured Eubacteriales bacterium
CCGCCGATGACGCCGACCACCATGCCGATGATGGTGACGGTGCGCTTGCCGAATTTGTTGGCCAACGGCACCACCAGCGCCGCCGCCACCGCCATGGGGATGGCCCCCAGCACCGCCAGCAGGGATTGGGACGCGCCCCAGGCGTCGGCGGAGCCAAAGAAGGTGTTGTCCAGCACCCACTTGCAGAAGAAAGCCATGGAGCCGTTCTTCATGGCCCCGCTCCACTGGAAGCCCATGTAAAAGACAATGGTGATCCACCACCACTTTTCGCTGGTCACAGCCTTGAGCTGTTCCCCCAGGGTGGCCGTTTTGTCCTGGGCGTCGCTACCGGTTGTGCCCATGCTCTCCTCCGTGACCCGCTCCCGGGTGAACTTGAACTGGAGGAAGATGGTCAGGGCGGTGAAGATGGCCACGGCCAGCATGGTCATGAACCAAAGCCCCTGGTTTTCCTTCAGGGCGAAGGACACCAGCATGGGGAACACCATGGAGCCCACACCCATGACCCCCAGGCCCGCCACGTTGGTGAAGGAAGCCAGGGTGGCCCGCTGTTTGCTGTCCCGGGTGGACACAGGGATCAGGGTGGAGTTGGCGGTGTTGTAGATGGGATACGCCACCGCGTAGTAGAGATTATAGGCGATGGCGATCCACACCATTTTTGCCGTGGGACTCTGGAAGGGGACGATGAACATGAGCACGCTGGCCACGCTCAGCGTCAGCGCAGACAGCAGCACCCAGGGCCGGGCCTTGCCCGCCAGGGCCTTTGTGCGCTCAATGAGCTGTCCTACCACAAGGTTGGCCGCCACGATCAGGATGGTGGAAAACAGCTGCAGCCCCGTGAGGAAGCTCAAATCCAGCTTGAGCACATCGGTGAAGTAGTTTTGCAGGATGCTGGTGAAAATGCCGGAGGACAGCAGCGCCCCGAAGGGGCCGATGAAGTAGCCCAGCAGCATCTCCGGCAGCTTTACGCTCTGGGATCCCACCAGCGAGCTGGTGAGGGGGGTGTTCCAGAAGCCAGTTTCTTTTTTGTCCATAACGTCCCTTCCTTGCTCTGCTTAGATCGCGTTCAGTTCGACCGTCCTGGTCTGCATCCCATCTGCCCGCACAGTCACCGTGATCCCGCCGGGGGCGTCTCCGGCGCGGACAACGGCCAGCGCTTTCCCATAATAGGTAGTATGGGTATTGGAGAAGAAGTTCTCCCCCATATTGGGCTTTGCAGAGCCAAGGGCCAGCAGTTCGCCGGCGCCGCTGACCTCCACCGTAACCGCGGTGTCCTCGGAAGACTTTGTGATCCCGTCCGCGCCGGTCAGGTCGATGCTCAAATAAGCCAGATCCTGCGTCCCCGCCTTCAAGGCGCTCCGATCAGCAGCCACGCGCAGTTCGCTGGCGCCCTCGGCAGTCTTCATGGAGATGCGGGACAGCTCTTTCCCGGCACTGTCATAGCTGATCGCGGTGATCGTTCCGGGCTCATAGGCAATGTGTTTGAAGACGGCCTTATACTCCTTTGTCTTTTTCTTCCCATAGGAACGCCCATTTATGATGAGTTCCGCCGTGTCACCGTCGGAATACACGGTGATCTTGTTCCGCTTCCCCTCGCAGCCGGCCCAAGACCAGCTTGCCACCGCGTCTGTGTCACGCCACATGGATACAGAGCCCGTCTCCCCGGCGTGGGTATACGGTTCCACACCGATACCGGGGGTGTGATCCAGTCCCCAGGTCAGCCGGTTCCACTGCACCTCGGGGCGGAGCTTTCCGCAGATGTCGATCACGCCGCAGCCGCCGGAAATGATAGGCGCGTCCTGACCGGGATTCTTGAAGCTTTTGTAGCGGACGGTGCCGATGCCGGACTCCCCCAAGTAGTCCCAGCCGGTCCACATGAAGTCGCCGATGACATAGGGGAGCTTTTTCACCAGCTGCCAGTTGTGATAGAGGTTTTTGGGCAGGGTCTCGGAGCCAACGATAACCCGGTCCGGATGAAGTGTGCCGTCCTTCTCATACCGGGAGGCGGCGTAGTTATATCCGCCGATATCCAAGTAGGAGAAGCATACCTTTGTGGCGTTGTCCGCGGCGGGCTTGGCGGCCATTTTTTCAATCATCCCCCCGGCCATGTTCATCAGCATATTGAAGAACGCGCTGGTAGGGACATTATCCATGGTCTGACTGCCGTTCTTGTTCTCTTTCCCGTCCTTTTTGTCGCCGTATATGCCGCCGCCCTTGGCCGACATACTGCACAGCATCAGGTTGACACCCAGGGTCACGGCCTTCCCCGGATCCAGCTTCCGGGCCAGGACGGCCAGCTTTTTGCAGTACTCCTGTCCCTCGGGGATGGCCAGCTCGGAGATCTCGTTCCCGATGGAATTCATGACTACGCTGGGGTGGTTGTAGTTTTTGATCACCATGGCAGTGAGATCCCGTTCCCACCACGCACGGAAATCCTTGTCCGCATAGTCGTAGGGGTTTTTATGCACCAGCCAGTTGTCGCAGAATTCATCCATGACATACATACCCAGCTGGTCACAGGCATCCAGCAGGGCTTTGGACGCCGGGTTATGGGAGGAACGTATCGCGTTGAAGCCGGCCTCCTTGAGCAGCCGGACGCGGCGGAGTTCAGCAGCTTCAAAGGAGCACGCGCCCAGGATGCCGTTGTCGTGGTGGATGCAGGCGCCGCGAAGCAGCGTCTCCTGCCCATTCACGAAGAAACCCTTGACGCTCCAGCTGAGGGTGCGGAAACCAAACCGCTCCTCCGCCGTGTCAACCACCTCGCCGTCCTTCAGCAGCTCCGTCCGGCACAGATACAGCTCGGGGTGGTCTGCGTCCCAAAGCCGGGGCTGGGAAACGGGGATGTCCACGGAAGCTGTCCCGTCCTTTACCGGCACCTCGGCCTGCGCCGCGATGCTTTCGCCGTCCAGGATGGAAACCCGAACCGTGTCGCCGCCGGTGACCGACGCCTTCACATGGGCCATGTTGTTCCCGGAGGTGGAGATCAATAGGCCGTCGGGGATGATATGGTTCCGATCCCCAAGGAAAAGGTTTACGTTCCGATAGATCCCGCTCCCGGAATACCAGCGGGAATTGGGCACCGCCGAGTTGTCGGCGATCACCTTTATCTCATTTTCCTCACCGTATTTCAGATACTGCTCCAGCGCCACAAAGAAGTTGGTATAGCCGTACCGCTGCTCGGCGGCGAGGGCGCCGTTCACGAACACCTGGGCGTTTTGATAGACCGCCTCAAATTCCAGGACAGCGGACTGCTCCCGCCACTCCTCGGGCACGGGAAGCCGTTTGATATAGACATAGGCGCCGCCGGGAAAATATCCGCAGGCCCCTGCCGTAGCGGCATCCTTCGAGCGTTTCTCGTACAGCATCGCGTCATGGGGAAGCGTGACCGGCTTCATGGCCTGCTCCCCGCCCACGGCACTGAACAGCCAGCCCGTGTTGAAGTTTTGTTTTTTCATCTGTCTGCGCCCCCTCAAATATGTGAGAATGCCTCGCTGTTGGTGCAGTATACGATATCGCTGCGCCCCGCGATGGCCTCAAAAAGCCGTTCCAGGGCATCCCAGCTGGCATTGCCCTTTCCGTAGTCCATTTCATAGCTGTGCGCCCAGAGGTATAGCAGCAAGTCCCGATCCTGGGCCTCCTCGCGCTTGAAGCGCTCCACCAGCTTCATGGCGTCCTTCAAAATGATGGAGGTGGAGGGGCGGAAGTTCAGCGGGTTTTCGGGGAACTCATAGCCGCCGGAGGGGAACACTGCCCTGGCATACCGGTAGCCTCGTTCCTTCAAATACGCCTGCACCGCCGGTGAGGTGGAGCCCTGCGCATAAGCATGGCCCACGATGGGGACGCCAAAGAGCCCCTCCAGGGCGGCCTTGTCCGCGTCCACCGACGCGCGCATTTCGTCCTCGCTGACAGCGCCCAGGGATTCATGCCGGAAGCCATGGGTGGCAATTTCCATCCCCTCATAGACCTGGAGCACCTCGTCCTGCGGGATTCGGTTGTGCTGCACATAGGAGAAGGGCCACTTGTGACTTACCCCCTCGGGGCAGTCCTGGAAAGAGAAGGTTCCGATTCCCTTCACCTCGCCGCGGGCGCCGAACAGGCCGGCATTGAGGTTGAAAGTCCCTTTAAGCCCGTATTGCTTCATCAGCCGGATCACCCGTTTGTCCTGCTCCAGCCCATCATCGAAGCTGAGCGTAAAATACTTCTTGCCCATGCCTACGCCTCCCCGGTCAGCTGTTTCAAATCGTATGCCTGTGCCAGCAGCATACCGCCGGCCTGGTTCGGGTGCAGGTGGTCGCCCTGATGGTAGCGCTCGTCGGTGACCGAGGGATTGTTCTGATCCCGCAGCAGGGCATCCGCGTCAAATATGTAGTCGAACATCGTGCTTTCCCTGATCCATCCGTTGATACTGACCCGCAGGGTCTCCATCTCCGGGGTATAGCCCTTTTTCACAAACCCGATGCGGGGCGGGAGGGTTTGGGCAAACACCCGGACGCCCATCTTGTGGAGCCGCTCCACGATGTCTGTTACGGCAGACGCGTATTTTTCCAGGGAGATGACTGCCTCTGTCTTTTTGGAGTAATAAGCCGCGTCATTGACGCCCAGCGCGAGGATCACCCCGTGGAGGCCGTCAAAGCGGAGCACATCGCGTTCAAAACGGGATACCCCCTTTTCCCCGTAGGAAGCCCCCATCAGCCCCGGAATATCATAAAGCAGGCAGTTCCCGCCGATACCTGCGTTCATCAGCGCGTACCTGCCGCCGTAGGCGTCGGACAGGCGCTTTTGCAGAGGCTTCACCCAGCGGTTCATGGCCGTTATGCTGTCCCCGAAGGCTGCGATGATCTTCGACGGCTGGCCGGTGAGCACATCAATCTGATCCATCCCGGGAACGGCTTCATAGAGGTTGTACTGCTCCTTATAGCCCTCCCTGCGGGCCGGGGGAAGCTCCTTGTCCCCGGTGTGATCGCCCGGGTAGACAACGGCGGCCTCCTCGGTCATATTGCTGTCCATGACCTTTGACGCATAATAGAGCCTGATCTCCAGCTCCTCGCCCTGGGCCGCCGGGAGCGGAATCTCGTCAGAATAGCAGCTTTCCCCCACGGGGACAAAGAAGGAGCCGCTGCCGCCGCTTGTAATGGGGTGCATCTTCCCCTGCGCCCATACGGTCAGTCCGCCGATGGCATAGGGTTTCTTCCCATAGTGATTTGAGAAACGAACCCGAAGCTTCTCGCCGGAAACCTGGGGCGTTACATGAAACACCACCGTTTTCTTTTTCCCTGCCAACAGGCCCATAGCGAACGCGGGGGCGGCGGCTTGATGCCAAATTGGTGTCCAGTCCATGGTTATCCTCCTTCGTTATGCGAGTGTAAAGTTCAAAATATCAAGGGCGCCTTTGCCCTTATACCGAAAATACAGGGGGCAGGAGCCGATGGGCCGGCGGCTTTCCAGCGCCAGCCGCTTGGCGTTGAATTTCGTGCCGGCAGCCGTCCATTTGTCCGCGGCGGCAATGGAAATGGAAGCTATGACGACACCCTTTTCCCCGGGCAAAAGCTCCAGTACGCCGCCCCCGCCGCGAACCGTCACGTCGATGCGCGTGGTTGCTTCCAGGTCAAAATATCGGAACCCGGCGACGCTGCCATTCTTCATTTTGGAGACATAGGCCGTTGGCGCGGTAAGCTCCGTGTCCATCGTCACTTCGCCGTCCTCTGGCTCCGGCGGTTCATAGTCCGGGCCGTCCTGGGTGATCTCAGGCCCGCCCATAGGGTTGCGGATGCCAAACACCCCGGCGTGATGAAGGACGCAGGCAATGTAGGCCGGATAGGTTCCGATCCCCTTCAGGGGGCCGCCGTTCAATCCACAGCTTGTGGCCTCCACCATTTGAATCGTGCCGTCCTCCTGGATCTCAATGGGCTCGGCCACGGCCTGCCGGTTCTTTTTCACTCCATTGGTGGTGCGGTGGTCAAATATGTACCATTGGCCGTTGACGCACACCATGCCGCCGTGGCTGTTGCCCATGGGATAGGCGGCGT
>CASTQR010000106.1 GCA_949451265.1 uncultured Eubacteriales bacterium
GGGTGGCGTCCACGTCATGGGTGGGGGTGTTGGTCATGGACTGGATGGAAACGGGGGCGCCCCCGCCCAGGGGGACGCCGCCCACGTAAATTTTTCTCGTCATGTCGGCCACCGCCTACACAAAAATGTTCCAGACGTCGTGGAGGGCGATCACCGCCATCAGCGCCAGCAGCACCACAAAGGCCCCGGCGTGGACATAGCCCTCGTACTTCTCCGGAATGCGCCGCTTCGCCACGGCGTACAGGATCCCGTTCAGCAAGACGAAGAAGATCCGCCCGCCGTCCAGCGCCGGAATGGGCAGCAGGTTCATCACCGCCAGGTTCACGGCGATGAGGGCCATCATGCTGAACACGCCCAGCACCCCCGCCAGGGCGGACTGGGTCTGGGCCTGGGCCTGCGTCCCCATCTCGGACACCACGTCCACCACGCCGATGACCCCGGACAGCTCGGAGGGGGCCACCTTGCCCGTCACCAGATCCCCCAGGCTGATCCACACGATGCGCACAAAGTCGATGGTCTCCGCGAATCCGGACGCGATCCGCTGGGGGATGGCGGCGTACCGCGTCTCCCCCATGACGATGCCGAAGCCCTTGGTGGCCTGGCCCTCGTAGACGTACTCGAACCGCTTCATCTGTAAGTCGTCCAGCGCCACCCGCTCCCCGTTCCGATCCACCACCAGGTCCATGCCGTTCCCGTCGTTCCGGCGGATGAAGAAGGAGGCGTCGCTGTTCACCAGGATGGGGTTCCCGTCCACGCTGAGGATGCGGTCGCCCACCATGAGGCCCGCCTCCCCCTGGTGCTGGAAGCCGTCCACCAGCTCCGTCACCACCGGTACCGCCACCTGGGAGGAGCCCAGCGCCAGCGCCACCACGATCACCAGCCCCAGCAGGAAGTTCATGAACGAGCCCGCGCACAGGATGATAATCTTCTTCCAGCCCTTCTGCCGGGAGAAGGCCCGGGGGTCGCCGGTGTCCTCGTCCTCCCCCTCCATGGCGCAGTAGCCGCCCACGGGGAAGGCCCGTAGCGCATACAGCGTCTCCCCCTTTTGCCTGCTCCAAAGGGCGGGGCCCATACCGATGGCGAACTCGTTCACCTTCACCCCCAACAGCTTGGCGGTGATAAAGTGGCCGAACTCATGGATGGCGATCAGCACGCCGAACAGCACGATCACCAGCAGGATATACAAGAGCCTGATCAAAACGCGTCACCTCACAGAATCATAGGCCGCCTCTCGGGCGGCACGGTCGGCCTCCAGAATTTCCTCCAACTCCGGCGCGTCCACCACGGGCACCCGTTTCAGGGCGCTTTCCACCAGCCGGGGGATGTCCCCGAAGCCGATTTTGTCCTCCAGGAACAGCCCCACCGCCGCCTCGTTGGCCCCGTTGAGAATGGCGGTGGAGGTGCCGCCCCGCGCCGCGCACTCCAGGGCCAGCCCCAAACACCGGAACGCCTCCGGATCCGGCTTTTGAAAGGTGAGCGGCGGGCAGGCCAGCAGATCCAAGGGCTTGGCGGGGCCGGGGGCCCGCTCCGGCCAGGTCAGGGCGTACTGGATGGGCAGGCGCATATCCGCGCTGCCCAGCTGGGCCAGGATGGCCCCGTCCTCGAACTCCACCAGGGAGTGGACAATGCTCTCCCGGTGGATCACGATCTGTATCTTCTCCGGGGGCATGGAGTAGAGCCGCATGGCCTCGATGAACTCCAGCCCCTTGTTCATCAGGGTAGCGGAGTCGATGGTGATTTTCTGCCCCATGGCCCAGTTGGGGTGCTTTAACGCCTGGGCCTTGGTCACCCGGGCCAGCTCCTCCCGGCTTTTGCCGAAGAAGGGCCCGCCGGAGGCGGTGAGGATCAGCCGCCGCACCTGGCCCCGGTCTTGGCAGCCCTGGAGGCATTGGAAGATGGCGGAGTGCTCCGAGTCCACGGGGACGATCTCCGCCCCCTTCTCCCGGGCCCGGGCCATCACCAGCTCCCCGGCGCACACCAGGGTCTCCTTGTTGGCCAGGGCGATGCGCTTGCCCCCGTCGATGGCGGCCAGAGTAGGCTCCAGCCCCGCCACCCCCACGATGGCGGTCACCACCGTGTCCGCCTCAGGCAGGGCCGCCGCTTCCAGCAGCCCCTCCTGCCCGGACAGCACCTTCACCCCCGTGTCCGCCAGCCGCGTGCGCAGCTCGGCAGCGGCGCCCTCGTCCACCGCCACCGCCAGCCTGGGGCGGAATTTCCGGGCCTGCTCCTCCGCCAGCTTGACACTCCGGTTCACCGTGATAGCCGCCACCTGGTGGCCGCAGGCTTCCGCCACGTCCAGCGTCTGCCGCCCGATGGAGCCGCTGGAGCCTAAAATGGACAGCGTCCGCCTCATGCCGCCACCGCCCCGAACACCGGCAGGCACTGGACGATGAACAGCACCACCGGCCCGCAGAACATCATGCTGTCAAAGCGGTCCAGCATACCGCCGTGGCCGGGCAGAAGGTGGCCAAAGTCCTTCACCCCATACTGCCGCTTCACGAAGGAGAAGGCCAAGTCGCCCACCTCGGTGGCCAGCGCTCCGAACAGCCCGCACAGGGCCAGGGACAGCAGATTCACCGGGGCCCGGGCGATCTCCCCGGCCACCAGCCCGTACAGCAGGGCGAACACGATGCCGGACACAAAGCCGCCGATGTACCCCTCCACGCTCTTGTTGGGGCTGACCTGGGTGACGCCCCGGTGCTTCCCCAGGAACACCCCGGCGAAGTAGGCCCCCGCGTCGGTGACGAAGGTCAGCAGCACCGCCAGCAACACCAGATACTTCCCGTTCTCCAAACACCGCAGCTCCACCAGCGCCGCCAGGGCCAGGGGGATGATCACCCCCCCGAACAGGCACACCAGCACCTGCTGGAAGCCCACCGGCGCGCTGTGCCCGTCATAGGCCCGGATGGCGCACCAGAAGCACACCGCCGTCACCACAAAGGCGCACAGGTTCACGTAGGCGGTGCCCAGCCCCGCCCAGCTGCCCAGGGGCAGCGCTGCCGCGGACAGGATGGCGGCGGCCTTCATGGGCGGGGTGACCTTCCCCTCCCCTGTGGCCCGCAGCAGCTCGAAGCAGGCCATGGCCGCGATGAAGCACACCACCGCCGTCCAGGCGATGGCGGGCGGCACCAGCATCACCGCCAGCAGCGCCGGGACGAAGATCACCGCCACTAAAATCCGTTTCGCCATGTCACACACCTCCATACCGGCGGGAGCGGCCCTGGTAGGCCGCCAGCGCCCGGAGTAATTCGTCCTTGCTGAAATCGGGCCACAGCACATCGGTAAAGTAGTATTCCGCATAGGCGGACTGCCAGAGCAGGAAATTGGAGATGCGCACCTCGCCGCTGGGCCGGATGATGAGATCCGGGTCGGGCACCCCGGCGGAGTAGAGGTAGCCCCCGAAGGCGTCCTCCGTCAGGTGGGACGGGTCGGCCCGGCCCTCCGCGCAGTCCAGGGCGAAGGCCTTCGCCGCACGGAGAATCTCGTCCCGGCCCCCATAGTTCAGGCAGATGTTCACCTGGCAGCCGTCGTACCCCTTGGAGATCTCCTCCGTCTCATGGCACAGGGCCTGGAGATGGGGGGCCAGGAGGGACAGGTCGCCGAAAAAGGCCATCTTCACCTTGTCCCTCGCCATGGTCTCGATGGCCTCGTGGAGGTACTTCTCCAGCAGCTTCATGATGGAGGCCACCTCGTCGGCGGGCCGCTTCCAGTTCTCAGTGGAGAAGGCGTACACCGTCAGGTACTCCAGCCCCAGCTCCCTGGCGAAAGTGGCGATGGTGCGGAAGGTCTCCGCCCCGATCCGGTGGCCCGCCTTCCGGGGCAGGCCCCGCTTTTTGGCCCAGCGGCCGTTCCCGTCCATGATGATGGCCACGTGGCGGGGCAGGCGGTCCAGATCCACCTCCGGGGCCTTGCGGCGGCGAAAGAATGCCATAAATTCACCCATCCTAACCTATGTGAGAGTATTGACAAAAAAGAACCCGGCAAACCCCGGACAGCACACAAGGGGGGCGCGCCCCCCTTGCTGTGTACCGTGCGGTTCGCTTACACCGCCATCAGTTCCTTTTCCTTGGCTGCGGTGAGGGCGTCGATCTCCTTGCAGCGCCTGTCGGTGAGGTCCTGGAGCTCCTTCTCGTCCTCCTTGCGGTCGTCCTCGGTGATCTCGGACTTCTTCTCCAGGGCCTTCAGCTTCTCCATGGCGTCCCGGCGGATGTTGCGGATGGCCACCTTGCCGTTCTCCCCGTACTTGCGCACCTGTTTGGTGAGCTCCACACGGCGCTCCTCGGTGAGCTGGGGGAAGGCCAGGCGGATCACCCGCCCGTCGTTCTGGGGGTTGATGCCCAGGTCGGAGGTCTGGATGGCCTTCTCGATAGCCCTGAGGATGGACGCGTCCCAGGGCTGGATCTGGAGGGTGCGGGGGTCGGGGGTGGAGATGCTGGCCACCTGCTGGATTGGGGTGGGGGTGCCGTAGTACTCCACCTGGATCCGGTCCAGCACGCCGGCGTTGGCCCGGCCCGCCCGGACGCTGGCAAAGTCGCCCTTCACCGATTCGATGGTCTTACCCATTTTCTCGTCGTAGGCCTTGCAGAACTCGTTCATTTTACTTCCTCCTTCACAATGGTGCCGATCTTCTCCCCGTGGATGGCCCGGAGGATGTTCTCCGGGTCCTTCAGCGCAAAGAGGATGATCGGGATATTGTTGTCCATGCACAGGGACGTGGCGGTGGAGTCCATCACCCCAAGGCGGTTGGCCAGCACATCGTCGTAGGAGATGCTGTCGTACTTCACCGCCTCCGGGTCCTTGAGGGGGTCGGCGCTGTATACGCCGTCCACGTTTTTCGCCAGCAGGATGATCTCCGCGCCGATCTCCGCCGCCCGCAGCACCGCGGCGGTGTCGGTGGAGAAGAAGGGGCTTCCGGTGCCGCAGCCGAAGATGACCACCCGGCCCTTCTCCAGATGCCGGACGGCCCGGGAGCGGATGTAGGGCTCGGCGATGGACTTCATCTCGATGGCGGTCTGCACCCGCACGTCCACCCCCTTGTTCTCCAGCACGTCCGCCAGAGCCAGGCAGTTGATGGTGGTGGCCAGCATACCCATGTGGTCGGCCCGGGTGCGGTTGCTCATGCCCCGGCCGTCCTTGAGCCCCCGCCAGAAGTTTCCGCCGCCCACCACGATGCCCACCTGGGCGCCCTCGGCGGCGCAGCGGGCCACCACATCGCACACCTTCTCGATCACGTCAAAGTCCAGCCCCCGGCCGGCTGTCCCCCCAAGGGCTTCGCCGCTCACCTTCAGCAGGACGCGCTTGTACTTCAGCTCACTCATGACTCCCTCACGCTCCCATCCCAAATTTTTTCACGTGCCCCTATTTTATACTAAAACCTCCCATTTGCATAGGGGCAAATTGAAAATTTTCCGTGTATTTTCCCGTGCCGCCCGCCACGTATAGTGGGACGGGCCCCCCTCATACATTGATAGGGATTGAGAAAGGAGGCCATACTATGATCTGCCGCATCGCGGAGCTGCAATATAAGGAGGTCATCGACATCTCCGACGGCACCCGGTATGGGTTCGTGGAGGACGTGGAGCTGGATCCGGACCGGGGGGCCATCGAGAGCATTGTGGTGGGGGGCCGCTCCCGCCTGTTCGGCCTGCTGGGCCGGGAGCCGGACCAGGTGTTCCCCTGGCCCTCCGTCAAGCGGTTTGGGGAGGACATCATCCTGGTGGAGGGCCGCGCCCGCAGCAGCCGGGACCGAAACCGCCGCTGAAACACAATTTTTTTGGAAAAACCCGCAAAAAGCTCTTGCGTTTCCTGTCCGCGCGTGATAGAATGTTCCGGATTCCGCACGGGAGCGGATCTTTCGTCCGGTGCCCTCCCCGGAGGGCGGGCGGGAGGGATGAGGCTCCCGGAGGTACAAAACCAAAACTTAGGAGGAAACAACCATGGCAGTCGTATCTATGAAGCAGCTTTTGGAGGCCGGCGTGCACTTCGGCCACCAGA
>CASTQR010000107.1 GCA_949451265.1 uncultured Eubacteriales bacterium
GACACCGCCTACGGCACCCAGTTCTCCACCTACGCCGTGCCCAAGATCGCCGGGGAGATCCGGCGGTTCCTCCGGGACGACGGGGCGGTAAAAGTCAGCCGGGGGACGAAGGAGCGGGCCATGGCCCTGCGCCAGCGGCGGCAGGAGCTGACCCAGCGGCTGGGCCGGGAGCCCACGGTGGGGGAGCTGGCCGCCGCCACCGGGCTGGAGCCGGAGGACATCGCGGCGGCGGACACGGCGGTGCTGTCGGTGGCGTCCTTGCAGGAGGAGACGGGGGAGGACGGCTTCTCCCTGGAGGCGGTCTTGGGGGACGAGGGCATTGAGGACGAGCTGGTGGAAAAGCTGGCCCTCCGCCACGCCATCGACGCTTTGCCGGAGCGGGAACGGACGGTGATCCTGCTGCGGTTCTACCGGAACTTCACCCAGGATCGGGTGTCCAAGGTGCTGGGGGTGAGCCAGGTGCAGGTGTCCCGCATCGAGCGGCGGGCGGTGGCCCATCTGCGGGAGGCGCTGACGGACGGATAAAAGGGCTTCGGGAGGATGTCCCGAAGCCCTTTTCGATCACTTCTTTTCCGGGTGTTTGGATCGGCACTCACGGCACCAGCTTTGGGGAACCTTTTTCCCATTGACAATCCGCCAGCCGAAAAGCCTTTCGATCTCCTCTACGCCGTGAGCTTCTTTCCCGCAATCTTCACGTGGGCACTTGGCCCAAACCTCGTTCGCCATTGCGTTTACCTCCTTTCCTTGGATACGTTCGCGGAGCGGCAGTTTCTGCACCATGCTTGGGGGCGCACAGTCCCGTTGAGCACCCGCCACCCGAACATCTGCTCCAACTCGCCCTTGGTGGCCGCTTTTTGCCCGCACTGGGGGCATACGGCATAGACGCCGTCTGTCGGCGTAATGCCGCGCTTTTTCTGGTAGCCCGCCTTTTCGTAAACGACCCGGCGGAGCCAGGACGAGCGAGTCTCCCCTTCGGCCCGCAGAATGTCGTCGAGCTGCTCCAATGCCTCTTTTTCCACCATGGTGGAAACCATCTTCAAGGCCTCCCGCCGCTGGATAAAGTAATCGGAGCGGTCTTTCGAGCCCATGTCTGTGTCCCCTTTCTAATCGGTGCCGCGCCGCTTTTGTTTTACAAATGTTACTGTAACATATACAGCACAAAATGTCAACAGGGAATTGCCATTTTTGTGAATTTCTTTTGAACCGCAGACAGAAAAAGCCCGGGCGGAAATCTCCGCCCGGGCTTTCTTTCCCTGTTACGGCTTATAGCTGTCCTTCAGGCTCACCGCCCGGTTAAACACCAGATGCCCCGGCCTGGAATCCTTGCTGTCCGCGCAGAAATACCCCTGCCGCAAAAACTGGAACCGGTCCGACGGCTGGGCCTCCGCCAATCCCGCCTCCACCCTGCACCCGGTGAGCACCTCCAGGGACTTGGGATTCAGGCAGGCCAAAAAGTCCTTGTCCGCCCCATCCGGCTCCGGGTCGGAGAACAGGTTGTCATACAGCCGCACCTCCGCGTCCACGGCGGTGGCGGCGTCCACCCAGTGGATGGTGGCCCCCTTCACCTTCCGGCCGTCGGCGGGGTTGCCGCCCCGGCTGTCCGGGTCGTACTCGGCGGCGATCTCGATGACGTTCCCCTCCTCGTCCGTCTCATAGCCCACGCACTTGATGAGGTACGCCCCCTTCAAGCGGCACTCCGGGCCGTTGGGGTACAGCCGCTTGTACTTGGGGATGGGCTCGGGCAGGAAGTCCTCGGCCTCCACCCAAAGCTCCCGGGAGAAGGTGACGGTGCGCGTACCGTCCTCTGGGCGGTTGGGGTTGTTCTCCACCTCAAAGGTCTCGCTCTGCCCTGCGGGGTAGTTGGTGATCACCAGCTTCACAGGGCGGAGCACCGCCATCACCCGCCGGGCCGTCTCGTTCAGGTCCTCCCGGAGGCAGTATTCCAAAAAGGCGTACTCGATGGTGTTCACCGACTTGGTCACGCCCACCCGGTCGCAGAAGTTCCGGATGGCCCGGGGGGTGTAGCCCCGCCGCCGCAGGCCGCACAGGGTGGGCATACGGGGGTCGTCCCAGCCGGATACCCGGCCCTCCTCCACCAGCTGGCGCAGTTTCCGCTTGGACATGACGGTGTGGTTGATGCCCAGACGGGAGAACTCGATCTGCCGGGGCTTGTGATAGGGGATGGACACGTGCTCCGCCACCCAGTCATACAGGGGCCGGTGGTCCTCAAACTCCAGGGAGCACAGGGAGTGGGTGATGCCCTCCAGGGCGTCCTCAATGGGGTGGGCGAAGTCGTACATGGGGTAGATGCACCACTTGTCCCCCTGCCGGTGGTGGTGGGCGTGGTTGATGCGGTAGATCACCGGGTCGCGCATATTGAAGTTGCCGGAGGCCAGGTCGATCTTGGCCCGCAGGGTGTATTTCCCGTTCTCAAACTCCCCGTTCTTCATCCGCTCAAACAGATCCAAGGATTCCTCCACGGGCCGGTCCCGCCAGGGGGAGGTGGCGGGGACGCCGATGGTGCCCCGGTGCTCCTTGAACTCCTCGGGGGACAGCTCGCACACGTAGGCCAGCCCCTTCTTGATGAGCTCCACCGCGTACTCGTACATCTGGGGGAAGTAGTCGGAGGCGTAGAAAAAGCGATCCCCCCAGTCGAAGCCCAGCCAGTGGATGTCCTCCTGGATGGCCTCCACGTACTCCACGTCCTCCTTGGAGGGGTTGGTGTCGTCCATGCGCAGATTGCAGAGGCCGCCGTATTTCTCGGCGGTGCCGAAGTCGATGGTCAGCGCCTTGCAGTGCCCGATGTGGAGGTAGCCGTTGGGCTCGGGGGGAAAACGGGTGTGGACAGTCATGCCCTGGTACTGGCCGCCCTGAGCGATGTCCTCATCAATAAAGTCGTGGATAAAGTTCTGGCTCATAGAGACGTTCAGTTCTTCTGCCATGTCTGTCACTCCTCGGTAAAAATTTGAATGGGCTCCGGAATGCACCGGAACCCATTCATTATATCCGGTTTTGCCGGGAAAAGCAACCGTCAATCTGCCCAGTTCAGCCCTCCGGCGCGGGGGGTTCCGTGGGATCCGCGGCCAGGCACACCGGATAGAGGGACATGGCCCACTGGTAGCCTAACGCCGTCAGCTCCCGGTCGGTATACAGGGGAAGGGGCTCCGGCCCGGCGGGCTCCTCCCCGTCCTCCGGCGGCGGCAGGGGCCGCAGGGCTTCGGGCAGCAGGTGGCGGCTGCCCTGGGGGGTGTCCACAATGAGCCACAGGCCCTGTTCCCCCTCCACGGGCTCGGCGGCGATGCCGCACCGGCGGCACAGGCACTCCATGGCCATCAGCAGGGCGAAGTCGGAGGCCGCCGCCCCGGTCAGCGCGTCCAGGGCCAGATCCGAGCCCCCCTCCTCCCAGGCGGCGGTACGGACAATGGCGGCCAGCTCGTCCACGGTGTACGCCCCCCCGGCGGCGGGGTGGGCCTCCAGCAGGGCGTCGGAGGCCGCCGCCAGCTCCCCGGCGTACTCCTGTTCCTCCCCGTCCGAGCCAAAGGGCAGATCCAGCTTCACCTCGATGATCCGCCGGGTGCCTGTCTCCGGGTAGAGGGTGACGGAGATCCCGGCGGCGTCCCCCGTCCTCCCCCCGGGCTTGTGGTGGTGGAACAGCTCCGGCGCGCTGTAGCAGGCCAGCCGCACCAGCCGCTCCACCAGCGCCTTGTCCCCGGTGAAGTAGGAGGCCAGGAAGGTGGCGCCGCTCCCCCCCTCGGACACCAGGCGGGACAGCTCCTGCCGCACCCCGGCAAGGCCCGTGACCTCCGGGATGGACTCCAGCTCCTTTGCGGCGCGGGTGTAGCGGATGGACAGCTTCACCTCGTAGTAGGTGAGGATCCGGGTGCTCTCAAACTCCAGGGACCCCACGGCGTAGGCCCCGGCGGGGGTGTCCAGCACCGCCTCCCGGGCGGAGGCCAGATCCGCCTCCACGTCCCCGGCGTAGTGGTACAGCCGGATGGTGCCGCCCCCCCGGTGCCCGTCCACAAAGTACAGGATGGACCGCACCAGCCCCGAATAGGTCTCCGCCCGGAGGATGGACTCGTCGTCCTCCTCCACGGCGTAGTCCACGTGGACGCTGGAGGAGACGTGGCTGCGCTCCAGCATGGCGGCGCAGCCCCCCAAAGGCAGCAGGGCCAGGCACAGCAGCAGGGCGGGTACGCGTTTTTTCATGGGGGCACCTCCCAATGGTGAAAGCCTTCCCCCGCAGGGGGGAGGGCTGTCCTGTTACAGATCGTCCTTCTTGTAGTCCCGGAAGCCCTCGCCCAGCACCTCGTGGGCATCGCACACAATCACAAAAGCCGCCGGGTCGATGCCCTTCACCGCCGCCTTGATGGACGCGATCTCCCGCTGCTTGAAAGCACACATCAGCACGTCCCGCTCCGCGTGGGTGTAGGCCCCCTGTCCGTGGAGGATGGTGACCCCCCGGTCCATCTCCTTCACCAGCACGTCGGCGACCTCCTGGCTCTTGCCGCTGATGATATAGGCCACCTTGGCGTTGTCCATGCCGTACAGCACCCCGTCCATGACGATGGAGGTGATATACAGGGCCACCAGGCCGTACATGGCGGTTTTCAGCGTGCCGAACACCGCCGCCACCACCAGGATCACCGCCAGGTCGATGCCCATCAGCAGCTTGCCCATGGGGAGCCACGCCAGCTTCAGCTTGAGAAGGCGGGCCAGCAGATCGGTGCCGCCGGTGGTGGCCCCCTGCTGGAACACCAGCCCCAGGGACAGCCCCATCAGCACCCCGCCGAAGATGGTGGCCAGCATGGGGTCCATGGGCTGCCAGTCGTACAGGGGGGTGAGAATGTCGATGATCACCGACGAGATAAACATGGCGTACAGCGACGACACCAGCAGCCGCCCGCCGATGAGCTTCCACCCCAGCAGGAACAGGGGGACGTTCAGGGCGATGACCGTGGCGCCGATGGGCAGGGCGGGGAACAGAAAGTTGAGGATCTGGGCAATGCCGGTGACGCCGCCGAAGGCGATGCCGTTGGGGGCGTAGCACCACACGAAGCCCAGAGCGTAGGCGGCGGCGCCCAGGGTGATCATCACGAAGGGGATCAGGGTCTTTTTTACCAGTGCCATAGGGCGGCCTTCTTTCTCAAACAGCTTCTCACAGCAAAGTCATCTGCTCCTCGCCCCGGTCCTCCTCCTTGAGGAGGGCCCCGGCGGCGGGGAGGGAGCGGGCCCGGTACCGGGCGGCGTTGACG
This sequence comes from uncultured Eubacteriales bacterium, assembly GCA_949451265.1. The sequence goes on from CASTQR010000107.1 coordinate 5,256, forward strand.
ATGTGGGTGGCGGACAGGGGCTTGGCCCACTCCACCTGATGCTTGGCCTTCACAGCCATCACCCCCACCCCCTGGGTGTTCCGGGTGGTTTTCGGGGTGAGGGAGGCGGTGTGGAACACCACGCACCGCCCGTCGGACGAGCCCACTGCCATCTCCTGATCCTCCGCCAGCAGGCAGGCGGACACCAGGGGGAACTTGTCTGAGTAGGCCCCGGTGAGCTTCCGCCGCCGGGTCTGGGTCTGGTAGGCGGACAGCTCCACCCTTGCCGCCTTGCCGTTGGCGAAGAAGAACAGCAGGTGGGCGGAGTAGTCCCCCGGGGCGCAGGCCCAGACAAATTTTTCGTTGGCGTCCATCCCCAGCTTGGTGGGCAGGTAGTCTCCCAGCACGCTGGCCTTGGAGTCGTCGAAGTCGGACAGGCGGGTCTTGTAGCACTGCTGCTTGTCGGTGAACACCAGCAGCTCGTCCCCGTTGGCCCCCTCCCACTGGAGGTACGGCCCGTCCCCCTCCTTGTACTTCTGCTCCGAGCTCATGCGCAGGGACTGGGGGGTGATCTTCTTGAAGTACCCCTCCTTGGAGACAAACACGTTCACCGGGTAGGCGGGTATGTCCTCCACAGCCGCGGCCTGGATCTCCGCCGCCTGCCGGTACTCGTAGACGATCTCGGTGCGCCGGGGGGCGGCGTAC
>CASTQR010000108.1 GCA_949451265.1 uncultured Eubacteriales bacterium
CGTGTACGAGCTGGACGGCTTCGTGGACTACTTCTACGGCTACATGGTGCCGGACACCAGCTACATCCGCTGCTTCGGGCTGGAGCTGTTTGAGGACGGTTTTGTCCTCCGCCTGCCCACCCTCAAGGATCCCAGCCGCCTGGGGGAGTTCAAGCCCTCCCTGAAGGTGTTCCGGGAGCTGCACAGCTCCACCCTGCGGGCGGAGGCCCTGGGGGTGTCCAACGTGGCGGAGCTGAACAACGCCATCGCCCAGGGGCAGGCCACGCCCCTCATCCTCAGCTACGAGGCCATGATGGAGAAGAAGATCGGCGACATCGCCGCCGCGATCGCCCAGCGGCCGGAGGTGCGCTTCGTGATGATCGCGGGGCCGTCCTCCTCCGGCAAGACCACCTTCTCCCACCGGCTGTCCACCCAGCTCCGGGCCTGCGGCCTCCACCCCCACCCCATCGCCACCGACAACTATTTCAGGAACCGGGAGGACACCCCCAGGGACGAAAACGGGAACTACGATTTCGAGGGCCTGGGGGCCATGGACGTGGCCCAGTTCAACGCCGATATGCTGCGCCTGCTGAACGGGGAGACGGTGGAGCTGCCCACCTATAACTTCAAGAAGGGGGCCAGGGAGTATAACGGCGACACCCTCACCCTGGGGGCGGGGGACGTGCTGGTGATCGAGGGCATCCACTGCCTCAACGACGCCTTCACCCAGGCCCTGCCCAAGGAGAGCAAATACCGGATCTACATCAGCTGCCTCACCACCCTGAACATCGACGACCACAACCGCATCCCCACCACCGACGCACGCCTGCTCCGCCGCATCGAGCGGGACGCCCGCACCCGGGGCTACAAGGCCCAGGCCACCATCAAGATGTGGCCCTCCGTCCGCCGGGGGGAGGAAAACAACATCTTCCCCTTCCAGGACAGCGCGGATATGGTGTTCAACTCCTCCCTGATCTACGAGACCGCCCTGCTGAAGCCCTACGTCCAGCCCCTGCTGTTCGGCGTGCCCCGGGACAGCGAGGAGTACATCGAGGCCAAGCGCCTGCTGAAGTTCCTGAACTACTTCCTGCCCATCCCGGCGGACAATATCCCCAAGACCTCCATCATGCGGGAGTTCATCGGCGGCGGGTGCTACCACGGCTAACCACCGCCCAGCACAGCATCCCCCTCGACAAAAAAAGCTGTACTTTTCCCCCGGAGTGTGGTATACTGCCGGAAACAGCTCCTCTCCGGGGGCGGGTTCGGCCCGCCCCTCCGCCCCGTGAACCGGGGCGGGCGGACGGGTCGAGCCCTTTTTACGGCGTAAACCGCTGGTGGCAGCGGTGTTTGATAGGCAGAGAGTACAGGCAGTCAGCGCGGGGCCGGACGGCCCGGACGCGCCCCCCGGCGAGACAGGGCCGCAGGGGACAGGCCGGGGCGCGGTTCGCCGCCCGCGCGGGACGGGCGCGCCATTCGCGCCGGGTCTTTCGTCGTGCCCATACTACTCCGCCGTCTACATAGGGAACGGTTCAGGCGGGACATCTGGCCCGCCGGCTGTGCCTTGCGCAAAAAAATCTTACCCAAACATATAAAGGAGTATTTATGGCAGAAAAATTGAAAATCATTTCCCTGGGCGGTCTCAACGAGATCGGCAAGAACCTCACCGTCTACGAGTACGGCGGCGACATGATCGTGGTGGACGTGGGCATGGGCTTCCCCGACAACGATATGTACGGCATCGACGTGGTGATCCCTGACTTCACCTACCTGATCCAGAACCGGGACCGGATCCGGGCCATCTTCATCACCCACGGCCACGAGGACCACATCGGCGCCATCCCCTACCTCATGCGGGACGTGAACGCCCCCATCTACGCCACCCGGATGTCCGCCGGCCTCATCCAGCTCAAGCTGGACGAACACCGCCTGTCCGACAAGGTGAAGCTCATCACCTGCGAGGCGGGGGAGACCGTCCGGGCGGGCAAATTCTCCGTGGAGTTCATCCACATCAACCACTCCATCGCGGACGCGGTGGCCTTCGCCATCCGCACCCCCCTGGGGGTGTGCGTCCACACCGGCGACTTCAAGATCGACCCCACCCCCATCCAGGGGGGCATGGCCGACCTCACCCGCCTGGGCGAGCTGGGGAACGAGGGGGTGCTGGCCCTGCTGTGCGACTCCACCAACGTGGAGCGCCCCGGCTTCACCAAGAGCGAGCGCTCGGTGGGCGCCTCCTTCGACGCTTTGTTCCGGGGCTGCGGGGAGCGGATCATCATCACCACCTTCGCCTCCAACATCGACCGGATCCAGCAGATCATCGACGTGGCGGCCAAATACGGCCGGAAGGTGGCCGTCACCGGGCGGAGCATGGAAAACGCCATGAAGGTGTCCACCGAGCTGGGCTATATGAACATCCCCGCCGGGACGGTGGTGGACATCAACCAGATCAAGGGCCTGCCCAAGGACAAGATCTGCATCATCAGCACCGGGAGCCAGGGGGAGACTATGTCCGCCCTCACCCGGATGGCCTTCAACACCCACCGGCAGGTGGACATCCAGCCCGGTGACCGGGTGATTATTTCCGCCTCCGCCATCCCCGGCAACGAGGACTCAGTGGGCAACGTGATCAACGAGCTGTACCGCCGGGAGGCCGAGGTGGTGAACGAGCGGGAGCTGCCCCTCCACGTGTCCGGCCACGCCTGCCAGGACGAGCTGAAGATCATGCACGCCCTGGTGCGGCCCAAATTCTTCATCCCCCTCCACGGGGAGCAGCGGCACCTGAAAACCCACGCCCGGCTGGCCCGGGACGTGATGGGCATGGACCCCCGGAATATTGTGATCAGCGACGTGGGCCGGGTCATTGAGCTCACCCGGGACAGCGTGAAGATCAACGGCACGGTGCCCGCGGGCAAGGTGTTCGTGGACGGCTACGGCGTGGGCGACGTGGGGGCGGTGGTGCTCCGGGACCGCCAGCACCTGGCCCAGGACGGCATGATCGTGGTGGTGGTGTCCATGTCCGGGGAGGACGGCTCGGTGATCTCCGGGCCGGACATCATCACCCGGGGCTTCGTCTACGTGAAGGAGTCCGAGGAGCTGATGGACGAGCTGCGGCAGGTGGCGGTGGACGCCCTGGAGCGGTGCCAGGATCGGCGCATCCGGGACTGGTCCACCATCAAGTCGGAGATGAAGGGGACGCTGTCCAATTACCTCTACAAAAAGACGAAACGGAACCCTATGATACTGCCTGTTATCATGGAGGTGTGAGGAAAGCCCCGGCGCACGCCGGGGCTTTCTTTTTGCGCCGCTTTCTGATATAATAGGCCCCACTTGACATAAAGGACTGATACCAATGCTGACACCGGAACAGGAACTGGAATTCTGCCGCCTCCGCCGGGAGGTTATCGCTCAAAACTATACCAACCTCAACCCCGAACAGCGCAAGGCCGTGCTGGCCACCGAGGGCCCCCTGCTGCTGCTGGCGGGGGCGGGGTCGGGCAAGACCACCGTGCTGATCCACCGGGTGGCCAACCTGATCCGCTACGGCCGGGGCTCGGACAGCGACGAGGTGCCCGGCTGGGTGACGGATGCCGACCTGGATTTCCTCCGTACCTACGCCGCCAGCCCTGACAAGGAGAAACGCTTGCAGGCTGACCGGCTGTGCGCCCTGGAGCCCGCCGCCCCCTGGTCCATCATTGCCATCACCTTCACCAACAAGGCCGCCGGGGAGCTGAAGGATCGGCTGGAGAATATGCTGGGCCCCGCCGCCCGGGACGTGTGGGCGTCCACCTTCCACTCCGCCTGTGTGCGCATCCTCCGGCGGGACATCGAGAAGCTGGGCTTCCCCTCCTCCTTCACCATCTACGACACCGACGACTCCCAGCGGGTGATGAAGGACTGCATCAAGGAGCTGAAATTCGACGACAAGCAGTTTCCCCCCCGCTCCGTGCTGGGCACCATCTCCGCCGCCAAGGACAAGCTGCGCCTGTCCAAGGACTTTCTGGAGGACGCGGAAGCCTCCGGCGACTTCCGGCTGACCAAAATCGCCCAGCTCTACGCCGCCTACGAAAAGCGGCTCTGGGAGGCGGGGGCGCTGGACTTCGACGACATCATCCTCCACACCGTCCGCCTGTTCCAGCAGCACAAGGACGTGCTGGAATATTATCAGAAGAAATTCCGCTACGTATTGATCGACGAGTACCAGGACACCAACAACCTGCAATACCTCCTGTCCTCCCTGCTGGCCGGGGGCCGGGAAAATATCTGCGTGGTGGGGGACGACGACCAGTCCATCTACCGCTTCCGGGGGGCCACCATCGAAAACATCCTGTCCTTCGAGGATCAATACAAGGACTGCCGCACCATCCGCCTGGAGCAAAACTACCGCTCCACCAAGAACATCCTGGACGCCGCCAACGCCGTCATCCGCCACAACCAGGGCCGCAAGGGCAAGGAGCTGTGGACCGCCGGGCGGGCGGGGGACAAGGTGCAGCTCTACACCGCCATGAACGAGAACGACGAGGCCCGGTTTGTGGCCGCCCAGCTCATGAAGGACTTCCGGGACGGGGTGAAGTGGAACACCCACGCCGTGCTCTACCGGATGAACGCCCAGTCCAACCAGCTGGAGGTGGCCTTCAAGCGCAGCGGCATCCCCTACAAGGTCATCGGCGGCACCCGCTTCTTCGACCGGGCGGAGGTCAAGGATATGCTGGCCTACCTGTGCGCCGTCCAGAACCACGGGGACGACCTGCGGCTCACCCGGATCATCAACAACCCGCCCCGGGGCATCGGCCCCGCCACCGTGGAGCGGGCCAGGGCCATCGCCGCCGCCCAGGGCGTTTCCACTTGGGAGGTCATCGCCCGCGCCGGGGACTACCCGGAGCTCCAAAAGGCGGCGAAAAAGCTGGGGGAGTTCGTGGCGCTCATCCAGGGCCTCACCGAGCTGTCCCGCACCATGGATCTGGTGAACTTCTACGAGGAAGTGGTGGCCCGCACCGGCTACGCCGCCATGCTCCAGACCAAGAACGACATTGAGAGCCGTTCCCGGCTGGAAAACGTCCGGGAGCTGCTGACCTCCATCAACGGCTACATGGAAAACGCGGTTGGGGAGCCCTCCCTGGCGGGCTTCCTGGACGAGATCGCCCTGTACACCGACCTGGACAATCACGACCCCAACGAGGACGCGGTGGTGATGATGACCATGCACTCCGCCAAGGGGCTGGAGTTCCCCACCGTGTTCGTGGTGGGCCTGGAGGAGGGCATCTTCCCCGGCCTGCGGGCCATCGGGGAGGCGGAGGAGATGGAGGAGGAGCGGCGGCTGTGCTACGTGGCGCTGACCCGGGCCAAGGAGCGGCTGTTCCTCACCTGCGCGGGCCAGCGGATGCTGTTTGGCCGCACCAGCACCAACCGGCCCTCCCGGTTCGCCGGGGAGATCCCCGCCGAGCTGCTGGAGCAGTCGGGCCGCTCCTACTTGGATCCAACGCCCACCGGGGACTGGGACGAGTTCGATCAGACCCCCCGGGTGTCCACCTACAAGGAGCCCTACCGCCAGGGCGGGAGCGCCTACGGGGTTGGGGAGCGGCGGAGCACCTACACGCCGGGGCGGCCCCAAAAAGCGGCGGTCCGGCCTGTGTTCCAGTCGGCGGTGTCCGAGCCGTCCACCGCCCTGCCGGAGTACCAGAAGGGGGATATGCTGGAGCACAAGGCCTTTGGCCGGGGGATGGTGCTGTCCGTCCAAAAGACGGGGGGCGACGTGCTGCTGGAGATCGCCTTCGACGGGGTGGGCACCAAGCGGCTCATGCTGAAATACACGGCGCAGCTCATGAAAAAACTGTAAGAGCCTGTTTAAAATCTTCTAATAAGGATGGCAATGAGGGCAAAAGTAAG
>CASTQR010000109.1 GCA_949451265.1 uncultured Eubacteriales bacterium
AGCCAAATCGACGCGCTGCTGAACTCCATGCGCAGCGGCGGCGACGCGGACAAGGCGGAGGAGAAACAACCGGAGAAAAAGTACCGGAAATATGACTTCACCACCCCCCGGAAGTTCACCAAGGATCGGATCAAGATGCTGAACGGCATCTTCGAGAACTACACCAGGGTGATCGGCTCCCGGCTCAACGCCCAGCTCCGCACCACCTGCGAGATCGAGGTGGAGAGCATTGAGGAGCAGAAGTTCTTTGAATTTAATAATGCCTTGATGGAGGGCGACGTGCTGGCTATGGTGGACGTCACCATCCAGCCCAGGGAGGAGGGCGGAACGCCCACCCTGGCGGAGGATCCGGTGATGGTGTACCTCTCCACCCAGACGGCCCTGGGCATGATGGACCGGATGATGGGCAGCGAGGGGGAGATGAACCGGGAGATCCCCAGCGGGTACGCCTACACCGATCTGGAGCTCCAGCTCTACGAACACCTGATGCGGGATGTGGTGGGGCTGATGGGGAACAGCTGGGAGAACTATGTGCCCATCACCTTCGAGTATAACCGCACCGAGGTCAACCCAACCCTGGTCCAGCTGCTGAACCTGGACGAGACGGTGGTGCTGGTGGACATGAAGCTGGACTTCAGCGGCAACGAGGGGCGGATGAGTATCGTCCTGCCCGGCAGCGTGCTGACCAGCATCTTCGGGGAGGTCAACCGGGAGAGCCTGGGCCGCAAGGTGGCCAGCGAGGACAACTCGGAGGAGATCTTCGACCGCCTGCGGGATTCCACCCTGGAGATTGTGGCGGAGCTGGGGGATACCCAGCTGTCCCTCAGCGACATCTATCACCTGAGCGTGGGCGACGTGCTGGATCTGGGACGGCCCAAGGATTCGCCGGTATTCCTGGAAATCGGGGGCTACCAGTGGTTTACGGGCCGCATGGGCACCCACAAGAAAAACATGGCCATCAAGATAGACGAGGTGTGCTATTCGGCCGAGCAAAGGAGCGAGTAAGCGATGGAGAAGGAAATCTTCAGCCCAATGGCGATAGACGCCTTGGGCGAAATGATGAATATCAGCCTTGGCTCCTCGGCCACCGCGGTATCGAATATGCTGGACCATCGGGTGGACATCACCACGCCCACGGTGTCGGTGGTGGAGGTCAAGGGGTTCTCCCTGGGCAACCTGGAGCCGGCCATCGGCGTGGAGATCAAGTACGTAGAGGGCTTGGAGGGCAGCAACATCATGCTCCTCAAGCGAAGCGACATCAAGGTCATCGTGGACATCCTCATGGGCATGGAGACGCCGGACGAGGAGTTCGAGCTGAACGAGCTGACCATCAGCTGCGTGTGCGAGGTCATGAACCAGATGATGGGCTCAGCGGCCACCGCCATGTCCGACTTCCTGGGCTTCCGGGTGGACATCTCCACCCCCCACTCCTTTGAGCTGGACGACCTGGAGGCCTTCAAGCAGGAGCATATGCCCGCGGGGGCGGACCAGGTGGTGGTAGTCCGGTTCTTCCTGAAGATTGAGGACGCGCTGGAGAGCGAGTTCATGAACGTCATGTCGGTGGATCTGGCCAAGGAACTGCTGAAAAGCCTGGGCCTGGAGGACGAGGTGAGCGTGGCAGGGGCCGCGGCCCCCGCAGCCGAGCCCGCCCCCGCCCCCGCCGAGAGCAACCGGCAGATGTCCCAGGAGGAGATCGAGGCTATGCTCCACGGCGGCGGAGCGGCGGAGCCCGCCCCGGCCCCGGCCCCGGCGCCCGAGCCCTCCGGCGGCGACCATAAGATGAGCCAGGAGGACATCGAGCGGATGCTGGCGGGCATGGGCGGCGGCGAACCCGAGCCCGCCCCGGCCCCCGCCCCGTCCGGCGGCGGGGATCATAAGATGAGCCAGGAGGAGATCGAGGCCATGCTGGCGGGCGGAGCGCCTGCCGCGCCGCCTCCCGCGCAGGCCCCGGCCCCCGCGCCTGCTCCGGCTCCGGCGCCCACTCCTGCCCCGGCCCCGGCCCCGGCGCCCGCGCCGCAGCCCGCGCCGCCTGTCCAGCAGCCCGTGGCGGCCGCGCCCGCCCCGGCCCCCGCGGCCCCGGCCGCCAGCACGGCGGATTTGGCGGCCATGATGACGGCGATGATGACGGCCATGACCACGGCGATGGCCAACAACGCCGCCGCCGCGCAGCCCGCCCCGGCCCCCGCCCCCAAAGCGCCCGAGCCTAAGGTGATCGCCACCAGGCCGGCCCGCATGGAGGAGATGGACCCGGCGGACCGGCTGGGCAAGGAGCAGGCCCAGAACCTGGACCTCATCATGGAGGTGCCCCTCCAGGTGACGGTGGAGATCGGACGGGCCCGCCGGAAGGTCCAGGATATCCTGGAGTTCGCCAAGGGCTCCCTGGTGGTGCTGGATAAGCTGGCGGGCGATCAGGTGGACCTGTTCGTCAACGGCAAGTGCATTGCCAGGGGCGAGGTGGTGGTCATCGAGGACAACTTCGGCGTCCGGATCACCGAGATCGTCCAGACCCCCGGCATTGAGATGCTGGCCGGGAAATAAAGACAGCCCCGCCTCCATGGGAGGTACACAACATAAATTGGAAAAGGATGGATCATACCATGGCTAAGAAAATTCTGTTAGTGGACGACGCCGCCTTCATGCGCAAGATGATCAAGGACACCCTGGTGAAGAACGGCTACACCGAGGTGTTCGAGGCCGTTGACGGCGCCGACGCGGTGGAGAAGTTCGGCGAGATCGGCCCCGACCTGGTGGTGATGGACATCACCATGCCCAACATGGACGGCCTGGAGGCCCTGAAGGCCATCCGCGCCAAGGACGGCAGCGCCAACGTGGTCATGTGCTCCGCCATGGGCCAGGAGTCCATGGTTATGGACGCCGTGCGCTCCGGCGCCAAGGACTTCATCGTCAAGCCCTTCAAGCCCGACCGGGTCCTCAAGACCGTGACCTCCATTCTGGGCGCGCCCTGATGGGAGAGTTCCCCGGCAAGTTCCCAAGGGCTTCCCTGTCCGTTCTGGACGGGCTGGACAGTTTGTTCAGCCTGATCTGGCTGCTGATCTGCGTGCTGGTGGTGGTGGTGCTGGCCTACCTGTTCACCCGCTATGTGGCGGGGCGGGGGGGCGGCATGGCCGGGCTGTCCGGCGCGTCGGACCGGTTCAAGGTGCTCTCCCGCCTGTCCCTGGGGCGGGAGCAGGGGGTCATGCTGGTGAAGGCGGGGGAGAAGTTCCTGCTGCTGGGGGTGACGCCCTCGGGCATTACCCTGCTGAAGGAGCTGACCCAGGAGGAGGCGGACGCCGTCTGCCCGCCCCCCGACCCCAACCTGCCGCCGCCCCCCAGCTTCGGCGAGGCGCTGCGCACCGTACTCAAGCAAAAGAAACCGAGGTGAGGAGCCCGTGCCGACCGACGGCCTGATCAATATCAACGGCGACAGTGTCCAGAGTCTGGAGATCATCGCCCTCACCACCCTCATCGCCCTGATGCCCTCCCTGCTGGTGATGATGACCTCGTTCACGCGGTACATCATCTCCCTGTCCTTCCTGCGCACCGCCATGGGCACCAACCAGACCCCGCCCAACGTGGTGCTGGTGGGCATTGCCATCTTCCTCACCCTGATCACCATGAACCCCACCCTCACCCGGATCCAGACGGAGGCCTGGGAGCCCTATACCAACGAGGAGATTGGGGCGGAGGAATTTGTGGACCGGGCGGCGGTGCCGCTGAAGGAGTTCATGCTGGCGGACATCAAATGGGATACCCTGGAGATGTACTGCGAGCTGGCCCATGTGGACGCGCCGGAGAACGGGGAGCAGGCGGTGGCGGAGACGCCCCTGCGGATCATCGTCCCCGCCTTCATGACCCAGGAGCTCCAGCGGGCTTTCTTCAACGGGTTTCTGCTGTATATCCCGTTCCTGCTGATCGACGTGATTGTGTCGTCCACGCTGATGTCCATGGGTATGATCATGCTGCCCCCGGCCATGATCTCCACCCCCTTCAAGCTGCTGCTGTTCATCTCTGTCAACGGCTGGGATCTGATGTTCTCCACGCTGGTCCAGGGCGTCAAGTAACCGGAAAGGAGCCGACATGGATACCACGCAGGCAATGGATCTGGTGCGGGACGCGGTGGGCGTGGCCATCAAGCTGGCCAGCCCCATGCTGCTGCTGAGTATGGTGGTGGGTGTGGTGGTGGCCATCTTCCAGGCCGTCACCCAGATCCACGAGCAGTCCATCGGCTTCGCGCTGAAGCTCATCGTGGTCATCGGCGTGCTGCTGCTGGCGGGCGGGTGGATGCTGGACACGTTGAAGGACTACACCTATGAGATCTTCCAGCTGATCGCCAGCTGACCGGGGAGGCTGAGCCATGTTTGACTGGCAGGAGCTGACCCTGTTCCTCTTTATCAACGCCCGGGTGGGCGGGTTCGTCCTGTTCAACCCCCTTTTTGGCCGGAACAACATCCCCGCCGCCTTCCGTGGCGGCATGGCGATGGTGCTGTCCTGGTTCGTCATGGGGGTCACCACCCAGCGGGTGGACATTCCCGGGACCCTGCCGGAGCTGGCGCTCCGGCTGATGCTGGAGATGGGCCTGGGCTTCCTGCTGGGGATGGCGGTGAACTTCTTCTTCTACATCCCCCAGCTGGCGGGGAACATGGTGGACACCCAGATGGGTATGACCATGAACCAGATGTACGATCCGGGAACCTCCTCCAATATGTCGGTGACGGGGCAGATTCTCAACGTGCTGATGACCCTGCTGTTTTTCGCCGCGGGGGGGCACTACACCCTGCTGCGGATTTTCCTCACGTCGGAGGAGATCGTCCCCCTGGGGGCGGCTGCCCTCCGGCTGCCCGCCGTGAACTACCTGCTGGAGCTGTTCATCGAGTGCACGGTGCTGGGGGTGAAGCTGTGCATGCCCATCCTGGCGGCGGAGCTCATCGCCCAGGTGGGCATGGGGGTGCTGATGAAGGTGATCCCCCAGATCAATGTGTTCGCCATCAACATCGAGCTGAAGGTGATCGTGGGCCTGGGCCTGCTGTTCATCCTCATCATCCCCTTCAGCGAGTTTTTGATTGACGCGGAGCGCGCCATGCTGGAGAGCCTCCGCGAGATCCTCGTCCTCAGCGGCGGATAGCCCCAGGCGGCCCCGTAAGGATGGGGGGCCGTTGGCAGCAAGGGGGGATGGACGTTGGCCGAAGGGAATAAAACCGAAAAAGCGACACCGAAAAAGCGGCGGGACGAGCGAAAAAAGGGCAACGTCTTTATGAGCAAGGACGCGGTGGCGGTGGCCAGCCTGCTGGGCACCTTCGCCGTCCTCTGGCTGATGACCGGCGCTTTCGCGGAGGAGACCGCCAAATTCCTGCGCCTGTGCTTCGACACCATGGGCGGCGGGGTGCAGGAGGTGGGCCCCCTGTCCGGGGAGCTGGCCGTCCAGGGGCTGCTGGCCATCGGCAAGACCGTGGGGCCGGTGGTGGGGGTGGCCATCCTGTGCGCCGTAGCCGCCACCTTCGCCCAGACGAAATTTCTGGTGAGCGGCGAGTCCATCAAGCCGAAATTCAACCGCCTCAGCCCCTTGCAGGGGATCAAGCGGCTGTTTTCCCTGAAAAGCGTGATTGAGACGCTGAAGAACCTGATCAAGATCGTGATCCTCTTGGCCATTGTCTATATGAGTATCCGGGAGATGTTCCTGGAGAGCTCCAACTACCTGTACACCGACCTGACCGCCGCCGTGGCCCACCTGGTGGAGGTGGCGGGGGGGATGGTGCTGCGGATCGCCATCGCCTTCGTGGCGGTGGCCGCCCTGGACTTCTTCTACCAGTGGTGGGACTACGAGAAGAACATGATGATGACCAAGCAGGAGGTCAA
>CASTQR010000110.1 GCA_949451265.1 uncultured Eubacteriales bacterium
GCTCCACCTCCAGCATGAGCTCCACCAGCTCGTCGATCTGCTTCGGGTCCTCCCACCGGACGAGGTAGTCGTAGTCGATCTGGGCCCGGATGCGCTCCCGCTCCGCCAGAATGTCCTCCTCATGAAGCTCCGCCCCCGCGCCGGTCGTTCCATCCGCCGAAGGATGGATAGAATGAGTAATGGCTCGATGAGTATTTGATTGATTTTTAATAGATGTATTAATATTTAATTGCGCGGGGGTTTTCACATCCGGCTCCGCCGCACACGACCCCGCCGCATCCGGATTTCCCGTATCCGGCAGGGACATATCCGGTTTCCCCGCCTGCGGGGGCGGCGCATCCGATCCGGACGGTGCCGGGGGAGGCATATCCGGCCCCTGGGGCTGCTCGTAGATGACGTACTCGGTGTCGGTAATCCGCCCGTTGCCCCCGCGCAGCAGACGGCGGACGATGTAGCCCGCTCCCTCCAGCTCCTGGATGGCGGACCGGATGGCGTCCACGCCCTCCTTACAGATGGCGGCCAGGCCGCGGGTGGTGTAATTCCATGAATCCGGCAGAGACAGCATCATGGACAGCAGTCCCTTGGCCTTCAAGGACAAATTCATGTCCTTCAAATGATGGTTGCTCATGACGGTATAATCTTTTGTCCGTTCCACTCGAAAAACTGCCATTTCTGAAACACTCCTATTATTAAATGTAAGGGCCGGGACATATCAGCGCCCCGGCCCAGCCGATTATTCCGCGCCGCCCGCCTCGACGGGCAGCATCCGTTCCAAAATATCCGCGATGGCGGCGAACACCCCGGACAGCTCCCGGGCCTCCTTCACCGAGTCCTCAATCTCATCGGTGCGCATCCGGGTGCCCTCCACCCAGAGACGCACATTTTCCTCGCTGGGAGTAAGCAGGACGGCTCGTTCAAAGGCTTTGCAGAACAGGCCCGCGATTTTGCCGCGCCGCTCCGCTTCGGCGTCCAGCGCCTGGAGCTCCTTCTTCGCCTTGACCAGCTCCACCGCCTGGGCGGCGGCCTCCTCCCGCTCCCCCTCCGGCAGCTCCGCCACCTGGCGGGTGATGTTGTAGCCCTGGTTGATGGACAGCTCGCCGCTGTCCAGGGCCTCTTTCACGGCGGCGGGGGCGTGCTCATCGATCTGCATGACCTTGCCCATGGTGACCTCGCCGATGCCGACAGCGTCGGCCAATTCCTTCCGTGTATTGACAGAAGAAAGGTTTGACAATGTTGTCAAACCTTCCTCGTCAGCCTCACTGGGACGGTACGCTTGCCCACCCAGAGACATATTTTCTCTTGCACGGGCCTCCACGTCCTTCCGCAGCTTGAGGGCGATTTTGCCCAGCTCCCACTTGTCCAGGTTGCGGCGGCCCTTCTGCGTATCCAGCGCCCACTGCTTGGCCTCCAGCATATCCGTGAACGAAAACACCGCCATTTTATAGGGAATACCGTGCTTTTCGCACAGCTCATAGCGGTGATGGCCGTCGATAACGACCATGTCCTCGTTGACGATGACGGGGGAGTAGCAGCCGTTGGCCAGCAGGTCCGCCTCCAGGGCCGAGAGCTGCTCCCCCGTCAGCGGGGGGAGCAGCTGGGCCATCTCAGGCAGGACCACGGGCGTGGCCTCGCCGCTGGCGTATTCCGTGCCGGTGTTCCGCATCAGGCGGCGGACTGACCGGCGTCAGCGCCGGCGGGATATGCATCGGCGGGGAGGGCGTTGGCGGCCTCCGCCACATCGGGGGGCCAGAGAAACTCCACGTCATACGCTTTGATGAGGAAGCCGGGCTGCCGACTGGGCTCGTCCTCAAAGGTGATGGTCTCGAAGTCTCCCGAGACGGCCAGCTTGCAGCCCTTCACCGCATAGGCGGCGCACCGCTCCGCCAGCCTGCCCCGCACCTTGGCGGAGACGAAGTCGGTGAGGCGTCTGCCGTCCCGGATGCGGTAGCGGCGGTCCGAGGCGATGCGCAGGATGGCGTAGGGCTTGCCGGTGGTTTCGTTCAGCTTCAGCTCCACGTCGTTAGTCAGGTTGCCGGTGGCTGTGATTTTCAGCATGGTCGATCTCTCCTTTATTATTATAATGTAGGGGACCGCCTTGCGGCGGTCCCCTGTGGGTGGATCAATACCCGGTTTTGGGCAGGGTGGGGACGATGGGCTTGCCGTAGACGGTGGTCACCCACCGGCTGATGGCCTGGACCCAGACCCCGTTGTACACACCGCCCACGTCGGCGATGTTGGTGAAGGCGGTGGAGGCCATGTTCCGCACGGCGGTGCATTTCAGCATGGGCTTTTCCACCTGGGCAAAGCCAGCGGGGGCCTGTCCGAACACGAACATAATCTCAGTGACGCGCTCATTGGAGGCAAGGCCCAGCGCTGTGGCGGACGCGGCCAGGGTATAATTTTTGCTGGTGGACAGATTATCCGCCAGGGTGCGGTACTCGCCGCCGTTCACCCGGTAGGTGATCTTATAAGTGCCGGGGAAATTGTAGGTGCCGGTGACCACCGTGTCCAGCCGCACCTCTGCTGGCAGGGTGTCGCGCCAGTAGAAGGAGGTCAGCATGACGTTGGAATTGTTGCCGATGCTGGAGAAGGTGTAGTTCACCGGCTGGCCCGCCATAGCCTGCTTGGGGCCGGTCTTGGTGATGGACACGCCGGTGGACAGGGCCTTGTTGGTCACCTCGAAGCGGACGATCTCACCTGCGTGCTCCAGGTAGGCGGTGAGCTCCTGGTCGCTGACACCGTAGTTGGCCGGGGCCTTGACCTCACGGATGGTATAGCGGCCCAGGGGCAGGGGCTTGGAGGTGGCCACGCCTCGGCTGTCCGAACGGATGGTGTCCACCAGATTGCCCGCCTTGTCCCGGATCTCAAACACAGCGCCCTCCAGCAGCGTCCCGGCGGGCAGGCCGTTGGTGGGGTTGTAGTCGGCGGACTTCTTGGTGATCTGGATCTGCGCGGTGATGGGGGTGTTCTGCCACTCGATGAGGGTCACCTCGCCCGCCTTGACGTAGACGGTCTTGCGCTGGGTGTCCGGGATATAGCCCTCGTTCTCCAATTCGCGCAGATAGTAGCGGCCACCGTCCGCCAGGTCCTCAATATACACATACCCGGAGTTGTCCGAGGTATATTGACCGATGGGCTTGTTTGTGCTATCGTAGAGCAGGAAGGTGACACCGTAGATGCCCTTTCCGGTGACAGAGTCGGTCTTATGAATCAAAATGCCGCTGAACGCCTTGTTTTCCACCGTCAAAGTGGTGTTTTTGCCGTCCTTCATGTTGAAGGTGTGGTGGGTGGAATCCAGCTTGTACTCCTTGGGGCACTCGGTTTCCACGGCATAATAATTGCCCGCCTCCAGCTGGAGCGTGGCACGGCCCTCGCTGTCGGTGGTGACGGTATCAATCAGCGCGTCATCGTCGGCGCGGCGGATCTCGAAGGTCACATTGGGGATGCGCTTCTCCTTATTCCCCGCCACCACCTTGATGAGCTCAAAGTTGCCAGCCGGAGAATTGTAGAAGGTGAGGTACTGCGTGTCGTCCGGGTTGACCTCCACCGTCTGGATCTGGCCAGCCGGGTCGATAGAGTAGCCGGGGAGAGTCTTGGTTTCCTCCACCACCACGGTGCCGGTGACGGACACCCGGATCTCGCCGTTCTGGTTGGTCTGGAAGATGCCCTTGCTGGACAGGTGGCCGTTGTCCGCGTCCACGTACCGGCCATCGGGGTGGGTCAACTCGAACTGCACCCCGGCCAAGGGCTTCTTAGTCACGGAATCCAGCTTTCGGATGACCAAAGTACCCGCCCTCTCGTTCCAAAAAACCAGCTCGGGAGCCTGCTTGCCGGACTTGATGGTGATGCTCTTGGGCTCCCCGTTGAGGACAAAGCCCTCCACGGTGGCCACCTCCTGGGCCTTGACCACGGTGCCCGGCTCCAGGTCCGGGATCACGATCTCGCCCTTACTGTCCGTATAGAATGTGCCATCCCCCGCGCCGATGGGGGCGCCGAAGCCGTCCGTCAGCTTGAAGCACACCCCGGCCAGGGGCTCCCGGTTGGTGCCGGTGATGTACTTTTTGATGGTGAGGGTCATTTTGCGGTCGTTCTCCACCACCACATCATTGCCGCCCACGTTGGTGCCAGTGCTGCCGCCCGGATTGGTGGGCGTGGTCACAGTGCCGCTGCTGGCGCTGCCGGTGAGGGTGTTAGAGCCGTTTTTCACGGTGATGACCTGGGGCGTGGTGTTCAGGACGTATCCGTCCGGTACCTTGGTTTCCACCACTTGCACCGTGCTGCCGGGGACCAGCCCGGTGACGGTGGCGGTGCCATCCTTCCCGGTGGTGCAGCGGGCCAGGACGGCACCATTGCCATCCTTGATGACAAACTGCGTATTGGGGACCGGCTTCCCGGTGACCGCGTCCAGTTTTGTAATCGTGAGGGAGCACAGGGGTTCGTTGAGGAACGTCAGCGTTTGAGTGTCCAAGGGGTTCACGGTGACCGTCTGCACCTGGGTGGACTGGTCGATGACGTAGCCGGGGGCGGGCTTGGTCTCCTTGGCCACCACGGTGCCGGTGATGCCCTCGATGCGGATCTGCCCCTTATCATTTGTGGTGTACAGGCCGTTGGAGGACAAATGCCCATTGTTATTATCCACAAACCCGCCGTTGGCGTAGGTGAGCTGGAACTGAGCGCCGGAGATCAGCGCGCCGGTGAGCTTATCCTTCTTTTCAATAATCAAAGTCCCGGCCCGCTTGTTCCAGAACGTGAGTTGCTGCACCCCGCCCTTGATCTGGATATCCTGGGGAGTGCCATCGAGGACGAAGCCATCCAGGGTCTTGATCTCCCGGGCGATGATGGTCATGCCCGGCTCCAGCCCGGTGAGGGTGATATCGCCGGATTTGTCCGTGAAATAGATGCCGTCGTCGGGGCCCACCGCGCCGCCGTTGCCGTCCGTCACTTTGAACGCTACACCGGACAGGGGCTCGTTCTCCGTGCCCTCCACATACTTGTGGATCACCAGGGTGGCGGTGGGGTCGTTGTAGAAGGTGAGGCTCTGGGTGTCGTTGGCGTCCACCACCACCGTCTGGGAGCGGGTGGCCTCGTGGATGACATAGCCGGGGATGGTGTTCTGCTCCGTTACCACGTAGGTGTCCGGCTTCAGGCCGGAGATCACGATTTGGCCGTCCTTGTTGGTGAAATAGATGCCGTTGCTGGACAGCTTGCCCTCTTGGTCTGCCACCACCTGGCCGCTGGAGGTGGCCACCTTGAACTCCACGCCCTCCAGGGGCTTCCCGGTGGCGGAGTCCTTTTTATTGATGATGAGGGAGCCCTTTTTGGAGTTTTTCACAATCACCGTCTGGGTGTCGCCGCCCTGACCGATGACCACATTGGTGCTGGGGGTGTCCATCACGTAGCCGTCCGGGGCCTTGATTTCGGTCAGCACATAAGCCCCCGGGGCCAGGTTGGTGATGCGGATCTCACCCTGCGCGTCGGTGGTGAAGATACCGTTCTGGGTCAGAGTAGATGTGCCGATCACGCCGTCCAGGCCCACCTCGCAGCCAGCGGCGGTGGTGATTCTGAACTCCGCGCCGGGAAGGGGCGCATTGGTGGCGCTGTCCCGTTTCTGCACGATCAGTTTTCCCTTCGGCTGATTTTTGAACGTGAGGACGCTGGTCCTGCCCTCCTTGATCTGGATAGTCTGCGATTGCGTGTCGATGATGAAGCCAGCGGGGGCCTGCACCTCGGTGACGATCACACTCTTGCCGGGCTTCAGCCCCTCGATGCGGATCTATAGCGATAGGTAATCCTTTGATGTTATCTCCGGATTTTCCCCC
>CASTQR010000111.1 GCA_949451265.1 uncultured Eubacteriales bacterium
GCATAAGGCCTGCCGGGGTAAATGTCAACCATTCTCGCCGAAAAATATGGACAGGAAAGACTGCCGGCGGTGGGCCGGCGCCGATCCCATTGGGGATAGCTTGCTTTTTTCACCGCTTTCTGCTATACTGTAGCCTCACGGCGTTCAGGCCATGAAGTACTTGACAGAGAGGACGTGACCCCATTATGTGGGCGGAGCAAAGCGTATTTTATCAAATCTATCCCCTGGGCTTCTGCGGGGCCCCCCAAGAAAATGACGGCGTGACCGTCAACCGGATCGGCAAAATCGGGGATTGGGCCGGACATATGGAAAAACTGGGGGCGGACGCGGTCTACCTGTGCCCCATCTTCGACAGCGACCGCCACGGCTACGACACCCGGGACTACCGGAAGATCGACTGCCGCCTGGGCACCAATGAGGACTTCGCGAAGGTGTGCGAAACCCTCCACGCCCACGGGATCCGGGTGGTGCTGGACGGGGTGTTCAACCACGTGGGCCGGGGCTTCTGGGCCTTCCGGGACGTGCAGGAGAAAAAGTGGGACTCCCCCTACAAGGACTGGTTCCACATCAGCTTCGATGGAAATTCCAATTACAACGACGGCTTCTGGTACGAGGGCTGGGAGGGCCACTTCGAGCTGGTGAAGCTGAACCTCCGCAACCCCGCCGTGGTGGACTACCTGCTGGACACGGTGAAGTTCTGGGTGGACGAGTTCGGCATCGACGGCCTCCGGCTGGACGTGGCCTACTGCCTGGACAAGGACTTCCTCCACCGCCTGCGCTCCTTCTGCAATGAGCTGAAGCCGGAGTTCTTCCTGGTGGGCGAGACCCTCCACGGGGACTACAACCAGTGGGTGGGGGATGATCTGCTCCACTCCTGCACCAACTACGAGTGCTACAAGGGGCTCTATTCCAGCTTCAACTCCATGAATATGTTCGAGATCGTCCACTCCCTGAAGCGGCAGTTCGGCCCGGAGCAGTGGACGCTGTACAAGGGCAGGCACCTGCTCTGCTTCGCCGACAACCACGACGTAACCCGGGTGGCCTCCATCCTCCAGAACCCGGCCCACCTGCCCCTGCTGTACGGGGTGCTGTTCGGGATGCCGGGCATTCCCTGCCTGTACTACGGCAGCGAGTGGGGGGCCAGGGGCGACAAGGGCCAGGGGGACGACGCCCTCCGGCCCTGCTTCGTGGCGCCGGAGTGGAACGATCTCACCGACACGCTGGCGGCGATGGCCAGGGCCCACAAGGAGAGCGAGGCCCTGTGCTGGGGCGACTTCCAGGACGTGGTGCTGACCAACAAGCAGGCCATCTTCCAGCGCCGCACCGACAATGAGCGGGTGCTGGTGGCGGTGAACGCGGACAGCCAGCCCTACACCGCCCACTTCGACGCGGGGTGCGGGCAGGCAGTGGATCTCCTCACCGGGGAGACCCACGACTTCGGCGGCGGCAGCGAGCTGCCCCCCTACAGCGTGGCCTATTGGAAGTGTGAACGGTAAGGTATCGAATGTATGTTTCACATGAAGCATCGGGCAGACTGTGAAACAGGGCCCCGGAAGCTGCGCTTCCGGGGCCCTGTCATCTATGGATCGGGGTGGCACATCCCCTTGGAGGGACAGCCGTCGCAGCCGCACCCGCAGCCGGATTTGCCGCTTTTGCGCTTTTTCCACTGGCCCCGAACCACGGCGGCCATCACAAGGACGATCAGGGCGATCACCAGAAGATTGCCCCAGTTTTCGCTGAAAAACCCCGCCATGGCTCACGCCCTCCCTGCTGGGATCCGTTTAGAGGCGGGCCGTAAGAGCAGGTACAGCAGCCCCGCCAGCAGAACCAGCGCCGCAATGGTAAAGGGGTTGAAGGCCACCACCCCCGCCAGCAGCCCGCCCAGCTGGTAGACCATCAGGGCGGACACATAGGCGAAGCCGCACATATAGCCGATGGCAGCCCAGGTCCATCGGGGGCTGTTCATCTCCCGGCGGATGGCGCCGATGGCAGCGAAGCAGGGGGCGCACAGCAGGTTGAAGATCATGAAGGCGTAGGCCGATGGGCCGTTGAACACCCCGGCCAGATTCCTATACACATTCCCCGGATAGAGCACCTGGAGGGTGGCCACCACCTCCTCCTTGGCGATGAGGCCGGTGAGGGTGGCCACGGCGGTCTGCCAGTGCCCGAAGCCCAGGGGGGCGAACAGCACCGCCACCATCCGGCCCACGGTGGCCAGCAGGGAGAAATCGCTGTTCGACACCAGCCCGAAGGCCCCGCCCTCAAAGCCGAAGCTCTGGAGGAACCACAGCGCCACGGTGGACAGCAGGATCACCGTCCCCGCCCGCTTGACGAAGGACCATCCCCGGTCCCCGGTGGTGCGCAGCACGTTGGGCATGGAGGGCAGGTGGTAGGCAGGCAGCTCCATGACGAAGGGGGCGGGCTCGCCGGTAAACGCCTTGAACTTTTTCAGCATCAGCCCGGAGATCACCACCGCCCCTACGCCGATGAAGTAGGCAGACACTGCCACCCATACCGACTTGCCGAACAGCGCCCCGGCAAACAGGCCGATGATAGGCATTTTCGCGCTGCATGGGATAAAGCAGGTGGTCATGATGGTCATTTTGCGATCCCGGTCCTGGTCGATGGTGCGGGCGGCCATCACCCCCGGCACACTGCACCCGGTCGCCACCAGCAGGGGGATGAAGGACTTGCCCGACAGCCCGAACCGCCGGAACAGCCGGTCCATGATGAAGGCCACCCGGGACATATAGCCCACGTCCTCCACGATGGCCAGCAGCAGGAACAGCACCAGCAGCTGGGGCACAAAGCCCAGCACCGCCCCCACGCCCCCCACGATGCCGTCCAGCACCAGGGACTTCACCACATCGTTACAGCCCAGGGCGTCCAGGGCCCGCTCCACCAGCACCGGGACGCCGGGCACCCAGGCCCCGTAATCATAGGGGTCGGGCTCGTCCACGGTGAGGGCGGCGGCGTAGCTGTCCTCCGTCACCGGCAGGGCCACCACCTCGCCCGCGTCGGCATCGTAGAGGTAGGCCTCCGCCTCCCCCGCCTCATAGGCGGCGATGACGGCCTCCGCCTCCTCGAATGCGCCGGATGCCTCGTTCCAGCCCTTCTGGTCGGCGGTAAAGGGGACAAACCAGCCGTCCCCGAACACGCCGTCGTTGGCCCAGTCGGTGAGCCGCGCCCCCACGGACACAGGCCACGGCCCCATGGCGATGGCGTAGATCAGAAACATCACCGCCACAAAAATGGGCAGGGCCAGCACCCGGTGGGTCACCACCCCGTCGATCTTGTCGGACACCGTGGCGGCGTGCTTGGGGTTCTTCTTCTCCACCGCCTTGGCCACCACGCCGCCGATGTAGTCATACCGCTGGTTGGTGATGATGGATTCCGCGTCGTCATCCAGCTCCCGCTCGCAGTCGGCGATGTGTTCCTCCAGGTGGGCCCGGAGCTCTCCGCCGATGCCCAGCTCGGCCAGCACCTTCTCGTCCCGCTCGAACACCTTGATGGAGTACCAGCGCAGATGCTGCACGTCCACCTTATCCTGGATGGACTCCTCGATGTGGGCCAGGGCGTGCTCCACGCTGCCGGTGAACATATGGGGGATGGCCCCCGCCTTGTGGGCCTGGGCCAGCGCCCCGGCCCGCTCCGCCGCGTCCAGCCCGCCCTCGTTTTTCAGGGCGGAGATCTCCACCACCTCGCAGCCCAGGGCCCTGCCCAGCCGCTCCAGGTCGATCTTGTCCCCGTTTTTCCGCACCAGGTCGATCATGTTCACCGCCACCACCACGGGCAGCCCCAGCTCGATGAGCTGGGTGGTGAGGTACAGGTTCCGCTCAATGTTGGTGCCGTCCACGATGTTCAGGATGGCATCGGGCTGCTCCTTCACCAGATAGTTCCGGGTTACCACCTCCTCCAGGGTGTAGGGGGACAGGGAGTAGATCCCGGGCAGATCCTGTATGATCACATCGGGGCGGCCCTTGAGGCGGCCCTCTTTCTTCTCCACCGTCACCCCCGGCCAGTTCCCCACGTACTGGTTGGAGCCGGTGAGGGCGTTGAACAGGGTGGTCTTGCCGCAGTTGGGATTGCCCGCCAGGGCGATCTTCACGTCCATCTCACTTCTCTCCTTTCGTGCCATGGGCTTTGGAGGGCTCCAGCCCCCCGGCCCGCTTTGTTAGCTTCCGCTAACCTGTGGTCATAAAAAACGCGTTTCGCGGTTTTGGTCCGGTTCCGCCGTCCGGCTCACGACGGCTCGGGCGCTTCCACCTCGATCATCTCCGCGTCCTCCTTCCGCAGGGACAGCTCGTAGCCCCGCACCGTCAGCTCCATGGGGTCGCCCAGGGGGGCCACCTTGCGGACGTAGATCTCCACGCCCTTGGTGATCCCCATGTCCATGATCCGGCGCTTTACCGGGCCCTCTCCGTGGAGGCGCCGCACCACCGCCGTTTTCCCTACCCGCACATCCTTTAGTGTTCTCATAATTTCCTCCTTCTCCCACGCTCCGTCCGCCCCATCAGTTAGAGGCGGCTAACCTTTTGTTCAACATGGATAGTTTACCACCGCTAACTTCCGTTGTCAAGGGAAAATCCGGCGAATTTTTCCCGAATTTTTCCGCAGCCTTTTTCCCTCCCGCCCCGCCCCGGAAGAATTTCCCGTTTACCGCTTCCTATCCTCCGTCAAACGTGGTATAATACCTCTTACATTATGCGTTGCGTGTGCAGCCCAGATAAAATCGCGCCGGGAGGAACCCTCTATGGAATTAACGGAAAAAACCCTGGCCAGCGAGCTGGCCTTTGACGGCGTCCTGCTGAAGCTCTACCGGGATCAGGTGGAGCTGTCCGACGGCGGCACCTCCATCCGGGAGGTGGTCCACCACCCCGGCGGCGCGGCGGTGGCCGCCCTGGACGGGGAGGGGAACGTCTATCTGGAGCGCCAGTTCCGCTACCCCTACCGCAAGGTGGTGGTGGAGATCCCCGCCGGGAAGCTGGAGCCGGGGGAGGATCCCTTTGAGGCCATCCAACGGGAGCTGAAGGAGGAGATCGGCGCGGAGGCCGCCCGGTGGGACACCCTGGGCTACGTCATGCCCAGCGTGGGATACACTGACGAGATGCTTTACCTGTTCCTGGCCCGGGATCTCACCTTTGGGGACCGCCACCTGGATCAGGACGAGTTTTTGGAGCCCTTCAAGCTGCCCTTTGCCCAGGCGCTGGACATGGCGGCGGACGGGCGGATCAACGACGCCAAGACCGCAGCCGCCCTGTTCCGGGCGGAGCGGCTCATGCGGAAGGAGCGGGAGGACGGAAATGGGTAAGAAAATCCTTGTGGTGGAGGACGAGCGCAATATTGTGGACATCCTCACCTTCAACCTCCAGCGGGAGGGCTACGACACCCTGGAGGCCCTGGACGGGGCGGCGGGCCTGCGGCTGGCCCTGGAGCAGGACCCGGATCTGATCCTGCTGGATCTGATGCTGCCCAGGATGGACGGCTTCCAGGTGTGCCGCACCCTCCGGGAGCAGGGCCGGGCCACCCCCATCATCATGCTGACCGCCCGGGAGGAGGAGACGGACAAGGTGCTGGGCCTGGAGCTGGGGGCGGACGACTATATCACCAAGCCCTTCTCCATGCGGGAGCTGC